>JAXDAR010000029.1:0-15988 GCA_034679645.1 Methanothrix sp.
CCGCCTCTGCTTCCGCTTCCATATCTTTCCATTTAAACTCACTTACCTTTGGCATCGATTCCGTGAATCGATCCTACATACTACAAAACATCCCATCAAACTCAATTGAAGCGACGCTTATGCAGCAACACAAGGGTGGTTTAATTTACTTATATACTTGTTGGTTAATCCCGACCAATGTGCCGTCCCGACTAGCTCAAAGCCACTGCATAATAGTGTATCAACCTGCTTATTTGATCTAATAACTAATTTTGTGATAGATCAAATAAGAGACAACAGGCACCAAGAGCGCCCTTAAGGGCAAATGCTTCAGTCCCGTCCATCCATTTGCTTCCAAAGTATCCGAGCCCGCCCGGCGTCCAGCGCGCTCGTCGGCCGCGGCTCGAAGGGCAACCTCGCGACGTATACTTAAAAATAGTGTTTGCAGATTAAAAAATTCGTTATCTCAATTTACAGAACTGGTTCTGCTAAATGATTTTATAGAACTTCATAATTTCATGGCTGCAAAGATAACTGTTAAATCCCATTGAGTAGTAGAACTCACTATGTTCTCGGAGTACATCAGGGCTGCTTTGAGTCGAGCCAAGTACGAGTCGCTGGAGAATGGCTCTTATATGGCCACAGTTGATGGCCTTCGCGGAGTGATCGCCACTGGTGAGACGATCGAAAAATGCCGGGAAGATCTGATCGAGGTAATTGAGGAGTGGATTGCCATCCGATTGCAAAGAGGCTTTGCCATTCCACCCCTTGATGGTCATGGGGTAGAAATTTCTCGGGAGCCGATGGCTGTTGTGTAGGATCACCCCCGTCCCCTATCGGATCCTAATCAAGAAGCTTAAAAAATTGGGTCTGGAAGGACCACATGCAGGCAGTAAACATCCTTATATGGTGATTGGAGAGACGGTTATCATCTTGCCAAATCCTCATCAAGGGGAAGATATAGATGTCAAGCTGATCAAATCCATACTGAAAGACGCCGGAATATCCCGGAAGGAATGGCTTTCAGTTTAGCAAACATTTCCAGGGCCCCAACGCTGCTCATCTTCAATAATGGGACTCTTGTCTAAAAGCATGTGGGAAACTATCCACGGGAAAGGCTGGAGGAGAATAATACTGACCGCGCTGAGGATGCGCTGATCGAGCTGAACTGCAGCACAATTGGTTTTCTTTACCCTTTATACTCCCCGCCCACCAGCTCCCGTATGCGCTCAGCGATCTTGGGCCCCACCATCTCCACCTCTTGCAGCTCTTCTTTGCTGGCTGCGATCACCCTTTCAATCGATCCAAAGTGGCGGAGAAGATTCTTTGCCACCGACGGCCCCACGCTGGGAATGGCAGATATCAGATACTCCTGCTGCTCTTTCAGAGTTCGGGCGGTCTTATGGCCGTGCAGCTTGGGCTCATGCCCTGCCCTCTCCTCCCTGGCGGCAAGCAGGCTGATAACCGATGCCGTATCCTCCTGGTCCTCGGTGGGTATGATGGGCACGCCGTAATCCACTGCCACCGAAGCCATCGCTCCCTGAATGGAGCTTGGGCTCACCTGGCGGGAGTATAGATCTTTTCCCTCCAGGATCAGGACCGGTCGCTCATAGCTCCTGGCCAGATCCGATATCTGGCGGAAGAGGTTTCTCTCTGGATCGATGATCGAGGCCACAAAATCCTGGGCAGTCTTGCGCTCGATCGCCACCCGGTCGCTCACCACATAGTCGCCCACCTCCAGGTTCCTCAGTGTGACCTCCAGCCCTCTGCTCTCCAGGAGCCTGGCCATCCCCCGCTCCCTGGGGTCGACATAGATCCTGCCCCTTTCCTTATCCTCTTTCGCCCACCTCTCCAGGCCGACTGGGCCTTTTAGGCCCTGCTTTTCCGGCCTTTCCGTCTGAGATCTGCCCATAGTTTCAGAATATGTATGGGCGGCAGATCCTTCAGAAATAGTCGCCATCGAGTCCGGTCCATCAGAGCGCTCTTCAGAGTGCTCCTCGGTGTACTCTTCAGGGTGCTCCTCAGTGATCTCCAACTGGCGAGCAGAGAACTCTCCTGACAGGGACTCTTTAGTCTGACCGCTCAGATTTCGGATCTCCCTGTTCATAGTCTTCTCTTTGCGGTCAGATATCCAGTAGTAGGCCTCATCCCTGGTGCCCCTGGCCATAAGGACCACCACCCTTCCGCTCCTCGCCCTTCCCGTCCTTCCTTTGCGCTGAATGCTGCGAATCTCCGAGGGAACGGGCTCATAGAATAAGACCATATCAGTGGCCGGAATATCGATCCCCTCCTCACCCACCGAGGTGGCGATTAGGACATTATACTCCCCTTCCCTGAACTTCTGCAGAATTTCAGCCTGCTTTTTCTGGCTGAGGCCCTCATCATCCGCCCGGCTGGACTGTCCCACGAAGCGGACGGCCCGGACCACCGGATCGCCCTTTAAGAGTCGAAGGAGGGCGGAAGCCGTGTCCCGGTAATTGGTGAAGACCATGATCCGGGACTCGGGCTTGGCTTCGATCTGCTGGTGCAGTATTTTCCTGACCATGGCCGGCTTGGGATGCTCCACCTTCAGCTCTTCCAAAGCTTGAATGGCCTGGCGGAACTTGGGGTCCTCCATAATCCGGCGGGAGGCCTTCGAGCCGCTCTTAGAGATGGCTTCACCCTGCAGCCGCTGGAAGTACTTGAGCAGCGCTTCTGTGCCCTGGGTCTCCGCCAGCTCCACTGCATGATAAAGCTTCAGGACCTCAGCCAGAATGGAGATGCCCTTGAAGGTAGCCTGGTTAGCCTGTCTCTTGGCTGAGGACATCAGCATGGCTTGAAGGCCGAGAAGCTCTTTCTTTGATGCCCTGGGATCGATCTTCGCCGGGCTTATGCCCAGAAGGTTGAGGTCGTCGATTCGTTCTCTGAGCACCTCTTCGATCGATGTTCTGATATCGAGAAGCTCTTTGGGGACAGTCAGCTTCACCCATTCTATCTCCCTGTGGTGAACAAAAGGGGCTACATCCGAGTCCCTCTCCGTCCGGGTTTGAATATTCTCTATGGATAGGTTGGTGCAGATCTCAGCGATCTTCTCCTTATCGCTCCCCGGGCTGGCGGTTATTCCCAGAACCAGCGGTTCAGCCCCTTCCCGGGCATAGCGCTCTGCTATATAGACGTAAGCATAGTTTCCCACCGCCCGGTGGGCTTCATCGAATATTATCAGGGAGACGTCCTCAAGATCGATCCTGCGGGAGAGAAGATCATTTTCTATCACCTGGGGGGTAGAGGTCACTATTCGCGCACCTTCCCAGGCCGCCTTCCTCTTCTCGGGCAGCATCTCTCCGGTCATCATGACCACCATACCGCTATCTTTGAGCACCCGGCGCAAAAAGTTAGCATGCTGCTCCACCAGGGGTTTGGTGGGAGCGAGGAAAAGCACCCGTCCCCTCTCCAGCCGGGCAAGAAGGACCATAAGAGCTATCACCGTTTTGCCCAAACCGGTGGGAACCACTATCAGGCTGGAGGACTTGAGGGCATTGGCGGCTAAGTCCAGCTGAAATAGCCTCTGCTCCACAGTATGTGGCTTAAGAAAAGGATGCACCAGGTATGAGGACATAGATGCCTATTCTCAATCTCATTGTATTAGATATTGTTGTATCGTAAATTATTATATTTGATATGATTATTTGATATGATTATATTTAATTTTTTACGGAAATTACATTTTGTGCCGCTGGATCGAAGCTCATCAATTCAGGTATTGTATCAAGTGCTTGCTGGGAAAGCCTTAAAGTTTGAAGGTTAAATTTATATAATATAAAAGTTAGATATTTGATTTAAGCCAAAAGAACTTATTTGGCTTAATAAGATCAAAATAAAAGATTTGAGAATAGGGGGCGAAAAAAAGATATGAAGGGAGTAGTAATAGTAGCGCTGGTGCTGGCAGTTGCCCTTATGGGTTGCGGCACGGTGCTCGCTAATCCGCCACTGGTACCACCAGTGCAGTATGAACAGTTCTGTGAGAGTCAAAAGGTTTCCGGATCGGGAATAATCGACGTCAGCACATCCATAATTGACAAAAAGATAGCCCTGGAGTACTATAACACCATGGCTGGAGACGGCGATCTGGAGCTTGACTCCGAACATGCCTACTCACAAAATGCAGAGAAGCTGAAGAGGAATGTCTCCTCGGTCAACGGCGGCAATAAGTCGGCCTTCAATCTCTTTGAGACCACGAAGATGACTTACCAGGGTGCAACCCCCCTGACCGGTGGCAAGTATATGAACTCCAAGGAGTTCTATGGAGGCATCGGAGCTGATGTGCAGGAGATGTTCTCAGTCAATGAGATGGAGAAGGATGAGACTGCATTCTTCGTCTCCACCACACCTTATCAGCCCAAGTGCAACACCAGCCCGGAGGATCTGATCGGCAAGCTCAAAGATGCAGGGAGAGATGTCAGCAAGGTGGAAGACCTCATGACCTCTTCCAGCGGAATCTATGATCCGGCTCATCTGATCGGCCTGGAGAGCAAGAACAGCTTCAACGGCACCTGGGGAACGGATGCCACATGGCACAAGATATTCTACAAGGACATAAAGGCCCACGAGATGTTCACCGGAACATTCGAGGCTGAGAAGCTCATCAAGTTCCATGAGAATCCTGTGCCCGAAAGGGACAGACATCCACCCTGCGAAGGCATAGACTGCTAGAGAAGATCCAGCAGTCTCTATTTTTTTCATTTTTATTTGATCTCAACACAATTCTTGCAGTATAATTAGTTTAAAATTATTTATATTAAAATTGTTTTTCACAAATTTATTTGAATGCCATATTGCAGCCCCTTATTCAATAGGCAAAAAGAATAAATGGTAAAAGCCCAACTACGGGAAATGATGGGGTGCTTACCCTTTCTTAAAAGGAGGTTCATGAATGAAGTCGATTCTCATAGTCTTTGTCGCAATAGTTTTCTTATCAGGTATTATGGCCACCGCCAGCGCTGCGGGTGCCATTGATCTGAGCACACTGAATAAGACATCTAAAGCAAGCGTTCTCGCCCTTCCCCAGCTATCTCCAACCATGCCCACCATCGCACCCACCGCCCTGGGAGGCAATGTAAAGAGCAATGTGATAGATCTGAGCACTCTGGGGAAGAAGATAGAGTCCGCTGTCCCTGCAACCGCAATCAAAGGAGCAACACCCGTTACGATTACACCCATGTTCGCCGTCAAGAATGCCAATGCAACCAGTCTTGGAGGTACAGTGTTCACTCTGCCCCAGGCAGTCTCCTCTGGTGCCTCTGTAATCACACCGGCAATAGCCTTATTCGGCGGAGCTTGAAGGGTCTGATAGGAATGCGATTGAGATGACTGTAGAGCTGAGGGTGGACGGCAAAGATATTCCACTGGGCGAGTTCCCTCAAGAGATCATAGGCAACGCTATTGCTGCCATGGCCCAATCCCTGCGCGGGGTGGATGAGAACTGGAATATGATAGAGATCCGGATCTCCAGAGACTGACCGCAAAGCGCGTCTCTCAATCCTTTTTGCTCTTTTTGAAAGCGGATGTCAGATCGATGAAATAAGTCCCTTCTTTCACCGCCATGATCAGTTCATCCCTCTCGAATAGGGATGGTAGGTTCAGCTCATAGGTTCCTGGCGCTGTGATCTTCACGCTCTCCAGGGCTTTCTCTCCTCCCGCCCACCCGGATTCGATGCTTGGGGCAGGATCCTGGCGGGCTGCTTCCTGGTGGTCCGGAGAGTGATCGATCTGTGCGACTGATCCTTCCGGGGACATATTGCCTGTTGACTGCTTTTTTGCTGATAGTTGCGTTTGAGAAAAATCCTCCCGGATCGATTGCCCGTCTCGAGCCATTCCCAGGGTAATCTTTGCTTTCGGGGGAGGCTTTCTCACTCCCATGGCGCTGGTTATCAGACCACCCTCCGGGACGGCAGGCATATCCACCTCCCTGGGCAGCTTGCGCACGAACATGAACTTCTTCCAGCCGCAGGATGGACAGCCTTTGAGGATATCCTCTCCTGATTCAAAGACGCTGTTGCAGCGGGTGCAGATGTGAGGCATTCAATCCCCCATGGAGACCTTGGTGCTGATCTGAAACTCGTCCTTCTCAATGGTGTGGATCTGATTCGCCGGGCCGATTACCGTCATCCTTCCCTTGAGGCCCTTCCCAAATATCCGGTCTAAAAACGATCCCCCCTTCTTGGAAGGATAGCTCTCTATCTCAATTCCGGAAAACTCATCCACCCTGATCTCTGTCATAGTCATCTCGATGAGCCGTACCTCCTCATCCGGAGTCAGGCCGCTTTCCAGGACCACGATCTTTCCCGTTTTGACCTTATCCAGGATGAGCCTGATCTTCTCCATAGATGTCATATTCTCCAGCTTCTCCTCGGAGATTAGGTCCATATGCACTTCTCTCATCAAGATCACCCGAAGTGAGTCGCGATTGCCTGATAAAGGTCGTCTATATTCGATCCCTCCAAAGCGGAGATCGGTACGATGGAATGCTGGGGAAAGGCCGCGCTGATTCTGGAGGGCGAGGCATTGGGCAGGTCCATCTTATTGGCCACAATGAGAAGGGGCAGCTTTCTCGCCTCCATATTCCCTATCACCGTCACATTGACCTGGGTGTAGGGATCTTCGGTGGAGTCCATTACCAGCAGCACTCCATCCAGGTCATCCAGCCATTTGATGGCCTCAATAACTCCTTCTGTGGCTTCCTTGGCCCTCTGCTTGGATTCGGCTTCGGACAGCCCAAAGGCCATGAATTCTTTAAAATCGATCTTGGTCGCCATCCCCGGCGTATCGACGATATCCAGCTCAATGCTCGATCCGTTGGCATTGATTATCAGACCCTCTCTCCTCATCGCCCTGCGGGTCTCGTGAGGAATGGGAGAGACTGTCCCCATGGAGTCTCCTACGCTCCAATCTTTCAGTATTCGATTAGCCAGAGTGGTCTTTCCGGCATTAGGCGGGCCATACAGTCCGATCTTGGCCCTCTTCTTCTTGAAGATCTTATTTATCCAGGCTCCAAGGTTCTCCCTGAAGCTGCTCATGAAACCCATGTACTACCTCAGAGGAGATTAGGACATGTCTGTACTAATAATTTTCCATGTCTTTTATTCAGCCGATGCCCGCCTGGAAGGGATGAAATATTCACTATCTTATGAATATCATAATAACCAATAATTTATATCAAATGGATCAATAATTTTTGTCCGTGAAAGTCCTTCACGGATTCCCATCTTATGGAGATGCCGAAAAGAATTGCTTGATATCTTTATATACAATAGACGAAATTCCCATTACCTATAAAAAATAGAAGATCTGTTTTGTGAGATATCTAGATAGAAATGTCTTGCGCCGGACAGCAGGATACGAAGCCATCGAACTGGCCGCTGCTGCGCAATCTCTTCCAGGCGTCTTTGAGGGAGACCAGATGGATATCGTCGAAGCTGTCCCGCATGTATGGACAGGCCCTGATTGTGCCATCAACTGCCACATGCATCCATCTCCTTCCTGCCATGCACCCCAGCATCTGCCCTTCGAAGTAGGTATTGGCAAATAGACGGGGACCGTCGGGAGTGGAATTGATCTTGCGGTAGAGGTTCATGATCTTCTCCCTCTCAATCTGGGTGAGGGCCTGCTCCGGATTCTTTGGCATTCCCTCCCAGACGGAAAGCTCTGGCACCCCAAGCTCAGTTGCGAGCTGGTAAAGCTCCATTATCCTGTCCACCTGGCCGGATAGAATATGGCAGGACATGGTGACCAAAAGGCCGGTGTCCAGAGCAATGCGAATTGCCTCCAGTGCTTTGGCATGAGCACCGGGAACTCCCCTCACCTGATCGTGCTCTTCAGGATTGGTGCTATAGACCCCGATTATCAGATTATACAGCCCTGCCTCCCTGAGCTTTACCGCCCTCTCCACAGTCATCTCCAGGCCGGGGGTGAACAGATTCACCACCGCCAACTCCTGGTCCACATACTTTATCAGTTCAAAGATGTCCTCTCTTAAGAGCGGATCGCCTTCGGTGAAGGTTATGATGCAGGTCCCCATATCCAGAGCCTGATCGATGACCCTTTTTATCTCTTCAGTGGATAGCTCGCCCTCGCCCTCTTTTATCAGACAGTGATTGCATTTAGCGCCGCAGCTCCTGGTAATCTCTATGGATACCGTCTGAGGCACCGGTCTTCCTATAGCCGTCCGGGCTTCATTTACCAGCAGCCTCCTGAACGGGCCGCTGGGAATGGGCGGCAGCCAGGTGCTGGCAACAATATCTTTCAGCCTCACCTGGGCAGGTTTCTCCTCTTCCAGCCTCTGGTTTACCATATTCAAAACCGGCTGGATCATTCGCGCCAGGGCGCCCTGAGCCTGCAGGGCCCGAGCATCCCTATCAAAGTCCACACAAAGAGCGGCCGTCTTGATAAGCTGGGTCATTGAAAACCCTTTTTTCAGTGCAGTTATAGAGTTATCGCCCTGGAGAGATAAGATTAAATCGATCCATCCTCCTGTACGGGAGTGGTGTTGACAAAGTGTCTGAAGTTGTACTGGCCTATTCCGGTGGTCTGGATACATCGGTTTGCATTCCTCTCCTCCGGGAGCGCTATGGATTTAAGAAGATCGTTACCGTTCTGGTGGACGTCGGCCAGCCGAGGTCGGATATAGAACGGGGAAACCTCAGGGCAAAGCAGCTCGCAGATGAACATTACACCATAGACGCCAGGATGGAGTTCGTGGAGAAATGCCTCTTCCCTCTGATCAAAGCCAACGGCTCATATGAGGGATATGTTCTGGGAACCGCCATCGCCCGCCCCCTTATTGCCAGCAAATCGGCAGAGATCGCTGAAAAGCTGGGCATAAAGAACCTGGCCCACGGATGCACCGGTCGCGGCAATGACCAGCTCCGCTTCGAAGCCATATTCAGGGCCACGGACTGCCGGGTTATTGCCCCCATGAGGGAGCTGGACCTGGCTCGCGAATGGGAGATCGACTATGCGCGCGAGCACGGCATCGATGTGCCTGTGACCAAAGAGAAACCCTGGTCGATAGATGAGAACATATGGTCCCGGTCGATTGAAGGAGGAAAGCTTGAGGACCCCTACTTCGAGCCGCCGGAGGAGATCTACGGCTGGACGAAGACGCCAAGCTCTGACCGGTCCGCCCAGATAGTTGAGATCGGATTCAAAGAGGGCGTGCCCATATCACTGGACGGAAAGGAGATGAACGGTTCCGAGCTGATCGAGAAGCTCAATGTGATCGGCGGAAAGCATGGCGTGGGCAGGACGGACATGATCGAGGACCGGGTAATGGGGCTGAAGGCGCGGGAGAACTATGAGCATCCTGCGGCCACCATCCTGCTGACGGCCCATAAGGACCTGGAACGGCTGGTCTTATCCCGCAATGAGCTTCGCTTCAAGGTCATGGTGGATGAATCCTGGTCTGAACTGGCCTATATGGGCCTGGTGGAAGATCCCCTTTACGCAGACCTGAATGCTTTCATCGACCAGTCCCAAAAGAGGGTTAACGGCTCGGTTAAGATGAAGCTCTTCTGCGGCAGTGCAGTCTCTGTGGGCCGACGGTCTCCGGATGCCCTTTACTCCCAGGATATGGTCTCCTTTGACTCCCAGACCCTGAGCCAGAAGGATGCGGAGGGCTTTGCCAAGTATCACGGCTTCCAGGCCAGGCTGCTGAAGAGAAAGGGAAATTAAGAGAGAGCATTTATTTGATATCGCCTCCATATAATATCAGCATGTCCAAACTGGTGATATCTGAAGAGGCTAGAGCTGAGGACCTGGCAGATCTGGCTATTGCCATAAATGAGATCGTTCGGCTTCCCGTAACCATGAGGGGGACGAAATATCCTGGAGTCCGGGTGGAGAAAGGCAGGGTGGTGGATGGCGACTACACCGGTCCGATCCTGGAAGAGGTCATAAAAAGGGGAAAGGCCGTCCGGACCATCCCAAAGACCGGTGCCTATGCAGGAGTGCCGGTGTCCGTCGCCCCCATATTGGTGCAGGGACGGGTGGTTGCAGCCATCGGCATAGTGGATGTGATTGGAACGATCGATATCCCTGAAGTCTTTGGGGCCTATGCGGATGTGGTAGCACAGGTTGCAAGGAAGGCCCCAGAGAAAAAATGAGGATTCGCAAAGCAGAGCCTGAAGATCTGCCGCAGATGGTGCAGATCGAGTCGCTCTGTTTTCCCGAGGAGACCGCCTTTCCTCCGGGAATGTTCGCTTACCTGATTCGTTATGCTGTGGCATTGGTCGCCTGTGAGCCCGAAGATCAGATACTGGGATTTATAATCGGATATACCAGCGGTAACGCAGGTGCGGTATACACCCTGGATGTCCATACCGGTTACCGGAGGAAGGGGATAGGAATAGAGCTATTGCTGGCTCTGGAGAGGAAGCTCGCCGAAATGGGTGCCAGGGCTGTCCGTCTGGAGGCTGCCCTGGAAAAGCCCGGAGCCCTGCAATTGTATCGTAAGGCAGGGTACCGGGAAAGGGAACTCATCCGCAACTACTACGGTCAGGGATGTCATGCGGTGCGAATGTGGAAGAATCTGCAACCTTTTGAGCTGGCCCCTCAAACCTGATCCGGAAGCCATCTTATTCTTTTCTATCCTGGGAATTGACCTGCCGACAGGACCGATTATATAGGTTCCATATAGGTTCCGAAAAAGTATAGATCCGCAAGAGAGCGAAAATTAGATATAAATAGGATTCACAACGAAGATAGTTTGGGGTGTGAAGTGTGATCAAAGATCATATGATAGGTAAGACATGCAAGTGTCTAATAATATTTATTCTCTGCGGGCTGCTGATCCCCATCAACGTCTCAGCCCAATGCGGAGACTGTGACGATAGAAATCCATGTACCAAGGACTTCTGTAATGAAACTAAATGCGTGCATATTCCTCAGATCTGCATGGGAGGCTCGTTCACAACATATGCCAGTCCTGGACAAAGCTCTAATGGCAGCATGCCTCTGAACGCAAGCGTCTACAACATATCTGCCATGCCGCAATCCGAAAGGGGCAGCGCTGTTCAGGCTCCCGTTAGCTGCGAGGACTACAATCCCTGCACTATCGATTACTCCGGTCCGGCTGGCTGTGTAAATGAGCCAGTGAACTGCGACGACGGCAATCCCCTTACTACCGATTATTGCACAGCAACAGGCTGCGTCCATGATGCGGCAAACTGTGATGACGGCAACCCCTGCACCACAGACTCCTCTGGCCCAATTGGCTGCAACCATGGTCCTGTGAGCTGCGAAGATGCCAGCGAAGAGGTTCGCTCTTATTGCGGCTGTCCGCCTGCAATAGTCACTGAAAAGGACAGCTCTCCTGAGCCTAAGACTGAGATCGCTTTTGGAGTGTTGCTCAATGCAGAGAGTGATGGCAATGCGGCTGAAGGGACTGGTGAGAGCGCTCCGGGCGAAGTGAATCAGACTGCTCCGGGCGAAGTGAACCAGACTGCTCCGGGAGAGGTGAAACTGACTGCTCCGACAAAGGAGAACCTGGCAGGTACCGAAAAGGAGAACCTGAACGTTACTGAAAAGGGGAATGCGACCGGCATGGAGATGGCAGCGATCAGTGCTTCAATCATGAATGCGTCAGAATGCGATGATGGCGATCCGTGCACCGATGATCATTTCGTCCATGGAAAGTGCAAGCATTATTTGAAAACCTGCAACGATAATATTCCCTCCAACTTCGATTACTGCCTTGATGGAGAATGCGTTCATTCGCCAATAAACTGTGATGACGGCGACAAATGCACCATCGATTCCTACAACGAAACGTCATGTGTCTACAGACCAAAGAACTGCGACGACGGTAATCCCTGCACCGAGGACTCCTGCAATAGTATGGCAGGATGCCAGAATATGGAGATTAACAACGATAAAGACTACTGCACCATCGAATGCGAAAACGGCAAGCCGGTTTTCAAACCGCTGATATGCGATGATGCCAATCCCTGCACCAGGGACTATTGCGATAAATCCCGGGGTTGCGTTCATGTGCCAATTTGCGGTCTATACTACTACAAGTACTTCCCATATGGCTATTACCCCCCAATGGACTACAACTATCCCTACATCTACTACCCCAGCAAATACTATTACCCATACAGTCCCGCACCTGTGATTGCAGCACCCACTGTCGCTGCACCCAGCACTGCTGCCGCGACCACAACCGGCACCAGCAGCACTCCTGCAACGAAATCCTATACCATCGACTCCGGGAAGATTATAACCCTGCCCTGGAACGAAACAGTCACTGCCCTTGATATCCTGCATGTGGAGAACGGCGTTGCCCTTTCAAGCGGATCCGGCGTCAGGTTCCCTATACAGATGGGCGCGAGCAAGGTCTACCAGCTACCGGACAGCCAGAATATATCCGATCGGTCGGAAATGGTGGGTCTCTCCTGGGCTGAGGGTGGCATCCCGTTCACTCTCACACTGATCCAGCCCAACGGAATCACCCTATCCGTACAGGATGGCGATAAGGATGCACTGCACCTTACCGGCTCCAACTATGATTACTACTTCCTGAGAAATCCCGCCAAGGGATACTGGACGGCAGTGGTAACGCCGGAACAGTCTTCTGCCAGCGGAGTTGGATTCTCCCTGATCAGCGGGCTGGTGGAGGGTATCGTTCCTCCTGAGGAGTGATGCTAGGGATCGATGTAACAGAAAGATTCATCTAAGGTAGAACGGTTCAGGGGCCTGGATCAGGCCCCGGCTATCTCTTTTTTCTGTAGTTTTATAATTATAGTATTTAAGACATTAGACTTGCCGATCCGGACCAATCTTTTTATACTTCCAGGTCTCTATTAAATCCTGTTATACAGCATTGGGGGAAAAGGGAAATTTTTGGAGAATGTATAGAGCATGGAAGCACATGTATGCGGTGATGGTCTTTGAGGTCGATAGTTAAGGGATCAGTGGGCACAATCGTTGGCGAGACCACACCAACGGCCTTCAAGTTTCTCATCAATAAAGAGGTTGGACGGGGCACATACATAAAGGCCAAAGGAGAGGGTCGGGAATGGATACTGGCCCAGGTGGAAGACATCAAGAGGTCCAACACTGCCTACAGCGTAAACCAGCTCAATGATGCTGCCAGAAACTACGACTCCCGGGAGACGATGATCGCCGAGTCCAGGGTAATCGGCGTGGAGAGCAACGGCAAACTGCACCTTCCCACCAGCCCGGCCCGGCCTGGCGAACCGGTGTTCGTGGCCGATGAGAAGCTGATCAAGGCAACCCTCGGCCTGGCGAAAGGCGATATGTACATCGGCATGCTGAAGGGCTACGATATCCGGGTGGAGCTGGATGCCAACACTCTGGTGCAAAAGCATTGCAGCGTTCTGGCCAAGACCGGCGCGGGAAAATCCTATACAGCAGCGGTGATCCTGGAAGAGCTTCTGGACAGGAAGGTGGCACTGCTGGTAATTGATCCCCATGGGGAGTACGCCTCCATGAAAGAGCCGAACAAGGTGGGCGATTTCGGCCGGTATAAGATTAAGCCGCGGGGATATGATATCACCGTCTATACCCCAGGGGAGATGGCCATGAACGCCAGGGCAGACAGGCCTTTCCGCTTCAATTCCATGAACCTATCCGCGAGAGAGGTGGCGAAGATGATCCCCAGTGAGAACAGCAGCAGCGGCCAGCTGGGACTGCTCTATGAAGCCATCAGCGCCCTGAGGGCGGAGACTGATGCCTACACCCTGGAGGATATCATCGAGCAGGTGGTGAGGAGCAACTCCAAGGTGAAGTGGAATCTGGTGGGGCAGCTGGAATCCCTTATGGAACTGGGGCTCTTCTCCGGCACGGCGACGCCATGCGAGGAGCTTCTCAGGCCGGGAAGGGCGGCAGTTATCGATATGACCGGGATCCTCCCTGAACTGCAGGCCATGATCGTCGCCCGTCTGCTGACCGATATATTCGAGGCCCGGAAGCGCAGGCTGATCTCTCCGGGAATGGTGGTGGTGGAGGAGGCGCACAACTACATTCCCGAGCGTGGTACGGGAAATGCCGCTTCCACCAGTATTGTGCGCACCATTGCCGCGGAGGGACGCAAGTTCGGTCTGGGGCTGATGATCATCAGCCAGAGGCCGGCCAGGGTGGACAAGAACGTCATATCCCAATGCAACACCCAGATCATCATGAGGGTCACCAATCCCAATGACCTCAAGGCGCTGAGCAAGGGCCTGGAGGGCATGACCTCCGACCTGGAGGAGGAGCTCAAGAGGCTGCCCGCTGGTGTGGCCATGCTGGTGAGCAATGAGATAGAGAGGCCGATTACCGTCAACATCCGGCCGAGAAAATCAAGGCATGGCGGAGTGAGCACTGAGATCGTATCCAGGGAAAAAGCAAAAGCTACCGCCCCGGCAGTCACCCCGGAGAGGCAATCAAGAATCCAGGCCCCGGAAAACTCCGGGAACGGGAGACCGGCGAGAAGCAAGAAGAGCCCGAGCAGCGGCGGGCTGTTAAAAAAGGTCTTCGGCAGGGCTTGAAGCCAGAAGAATGATGGATAAGGACCCCGGTCAGCCGGGAATGCAACCATTGCAAATGTGCTTCGAGTAATTGAATGCTTTACGGAATGCAGGAGGTTTCGTTATATGAGATATATAATGAATAAAATACTGTCACAAATGGCCCTGGCCGCATTTGTCTGTGCGGTCCTGTTCAGCCTGCCGGTTCTGGGTGAGGAGATAAAAGAGATGAATGTCACCCTGGCATTCGATCAATTCCCGGATGAGTATACCTGCGTGGGAAATGATACCTCGCCCCTGATAGAGATTGAGGGGGTCAATGCCACATCGCTGGCCATGATAATGGATGATCCGGATGCACCGGTTGGAGTCTACACCCACTGGGTGATCTGGAACATGCCGCCCGTAGATGTGATACCAGGGAACTTTCCAAGGGATGCTGCCGTCGAGGAGCCATTCGGGGCACTGCAGGGAAATAACAGCGCTGGCGAAATAGGGTACCTTGGCCCCTGCCCTCCGCCCGGAAAACCACACCGGTATTTCTTCCGCATTTACGGACTGGATGCAGTGCTCGATCTGCAGCCTGGTGCATCCCGCCAGGACCTGGAAAAGGCGATGCAGGGTCACGTACTGCAGAAGGGAGAGGCCATGGCCACCTATGAGAGGTGAACTCTCAACTGGATTCCCTATTTTTCAATCTAATCGCTCTCTCCCTCGTACTTGAACGAGAGGCGGACCTTTGCCCTGTACTCGACGATCTTCCCGTTATCCAGCCGGACATCCAGTTCCTTGACCTCGGCAATGCGAAGGTCTCTTAGGGTCTTGGTCGCCCTGTCGACTACTGTCTTAACGGCATCTTCCCAGCTGGTGGTCGAGGTCCCAACTAGCTCTATTACTTTATATACGGTTCCTGTCATATCCTTCACTCCTTAAATTATAGCTTCTTATTGGTTCTTTTAGTTGATATATTTTCCTGATACTTATCGATTAATAGCAGCAAAAACCTGAAATAATATCCATTCCACCTCTGGCCTGGAGGAGAGAGGCGACTTTGAGCAATATTTTCAGCAATTCTTCAAAAAATTCAACTTTCAAGGAGACAGTGGGGATCGACGACCTGGCCGTATATATCCCCCGGCTCTATCTACCCATGGAAGGAGAGTTCTCCCGCCAGAGGGATATCGATCCGGGAAAGCTGTTGCGGGGACTTGGAATTGAGAGGATGGCCCTTCCCGATGCCCACGAGGACGCCGCCACCATGGCTGCCATGTCCCTCCTGGAATTGATGCGCCGCTGCGACCTAATGCCCGAGGATATCGGTAAAATATACCTTGGCACTGAGTCCGCGGTGGCCGAGGCCAAAGCGATGGGGACCTATGTCATCGGCATGCTGGAGAAGGTGTACGGTGCCGGCTCCTTCCAGGGCTGCTCCACAGTGGAGTTCAAGTCGGCCTGCATCGGCACCACCCTCGCTATGGAGAGCATCAGCTACTGGGTTGCAGCCG
>JAXDAR010000030.1:0-17049 GCA_034679645.1 Methanothrix sp.
TCATGGTATGGCAGGTCAATGATTTCACGGTCGATGGCCTGCAGATGGACTGCTCCAAAGCCAGAGGAGCCTATGGGATGGTCGTCCGGGACGGGGCCGGGGTGGTGATGCGATCCAGCCTGCGGAATGACCCGAAAAAGAAGGATTCCACCGGCGGGGCGACATACATCTACGAGGCCGCGAGGGTTCGGATGGAGGACTGCAAGCTCTCAGGGTGGATTGGCATCCATGCTATAGGATCGTCGCAGGTTGAGGCGATGCGGTGCGGTTTGACCGCACCAGGGGGGTGCTACTGCACGACCGACTCTGAGCCAGTGAGCAGCATCATAAGGGCTGAAAATTGCACCTGGGCCGGAAAAAAGAGCGATTTGGGGGAAGGATCTAAGCTGGAGGAGGATTAGGCTTCCTTCTTTTTATCCAGCGCATCTACCACATCCTGGACGACCCTTTTCTTAGGGTCTTCTGGATCAAGAACTCTGGCAGTAGTTCGCAGTAGCTTTTCAAACATCCCCGTGTCCGTGGCCATCTCAGGCCACCTCCTCGACCATTCCCGCTTCTTCGGGGTATTATTGAAGAGCGCAATTTAGATTCGTCTGTTCCGTTTTCTAATTCTATAGCCAGAATTAAATAATCTCTCCAATTGAATGCTATGAAAATTCCACCGTTATGCAGAGCTTGGAGCGCAAACTAGCATCGATATCTAACCACCATCCGTTATCAAATTCATATAATTTTTCTTTGGCCTCTTTTGGTGAAAGCTCGGTAACGACCGAAACTATCAGTTCGTCTTCGATAACTTTAGCGAATATTGGACCATATGGGAAATATGATTGCAATCTATGATATGCTTCGGATACCAAAGGAACCAAGGACTTATTGCTATCAAGAAACGCTCGAACTTCATATGGAGTGCTAACATCAGATATATTATATAGAGATAGTTTCTTTGCAGGCGCGCGACTAAATTTGCAGGATTGAGTATTCATGCAAAGCCTCCCCGTGCAATATGTTAATATACTAGACAACCGGAATAGATATGCTGGCAGGTGCTGCTGATGTTGGATATAGCTCTCAATAATGCGGAACTGGATGAGGTGGGTCTATCATGTCGGCAAAGCTGATCGCATCCGTCTGCCCCTATTGTGCTGTGGGCTGCGGCCTTTTCATCCAGGTCGAGAAGGGAAGAGCCACCGGTATCGAATATATGACAGACCACCCAACCTGTGAGGGCGCTTTATGCCCGAAAGGAAACGCTGTCCTGGAGCTTCTGGACAACCAGGAACGGCTCAAGCATCCCATGAAGAGGTCTGGAGGCGGTTTCGTCACCATCAGTTGGGATGAGGCACTGGACCTGGTGGCTCAGGGTCTATCGAGGAACATTGACCGCTATGGTCCCCAGTCCCTGGGCTTTCTCGCCTCCTCCCGTACCAACAATGAGGAGAACTACCTGATGCAGAAAATGGCCCGGCTCCTGGGTTCTCCCAACGTGGACAACTGCGCCCGGCTCTGCCATTCTCCCACGGTGATGGGTCTAGGGGCTTCATTTGGTGCCGGTGCCATGACCAACAACCTCCCCGACCTGAAGAACTCCAAATGCGTATTCGCCATAGGCACCAACTTCACTGAGGCCCATCCAGTCGTCACCCGCTGGGTACAGAAGGCAAAGGATAATGGAGCATTGGTGATTGTGGCCGATCCCCGGATCACCTCCACCACCTGGATGGCGGACATCCACCTCCGCCTGAAGCCCGGATCAGATATCGACCTTCTCCGCGCGATGATGAAGGTGATCGTGGACGAGGAACTGGCAGATGCTGATTTTATCAGCTCCCGCACCGCGGGATTCCAGGAGCTCAAAGAGAGCCTATCGGCCTTCTCTCTGGAGGGAGCAGCAGAGAAGACAGGCCTTTCCATCGAGCAGATCACAAAGGCGGCCAGGATCTATGCAAAGTCCTCCTCCTCCGCACTGCTCTACTCCATGGGAATCACCCAGCACGTCTCCGGTACGGACAACGTCATGACCTGTGCCACCCTCGCTCTCCTCTGCGGCCAGATGGCAAGGCCCGGGGCCGGGGTCTGGCCCATGCGCGGCCAGAACAATGTCCAGGGGAACTGCGATGTAGGAGGAATGCCGGAGTTCTATCCCGGGTACAAGAGATCAGCCGACCCCAAGACCATTGAGTCTTTCCAGGCGGCCTGGAATGCCGCGGACCTCCCCCTGGGCCCCGGACTGACCTCGACTGAGATGAACGATGCGGCAATAGAGGGAAGGCTCAAGGCCCTCTATATCACCGGCGAGGACCCCATAGTATGCGACGCCAATGTCAATAAGACCCGCCGGGCTCTGGAGAGCCTGGATTTCCTGGTGGTGCAGGAGATATTCATGACCCCTACGGCGAGGATGGCGGACGTAGTCTTGCCTGCTGCCGCCTGGGCGGAGAAGAGCGGCAGCTATACCTCCATGGAGAGGAGAGTACAGTGGATCGATAAGGCCATAGAGCCGCCCGGAGAGGCAAAAGAGGGCATCTGGATAATCTGCCAGATCGGCAGACGCCTGGGACTGGGCGAGCAGATGGCTTATGATAGTGCCTCCCAGGTTTTAGAGGAGATCCGCCGCCTGGTGCCCCAGTATGGGGGAATGAGCCAGGAGAGGATCTCCAGGATCGGTGGAGTTCTCTGGCCCTGCCCGGATGAGAAACATCCCGGAACGGAGATCCTTCACCGGGAGAGGTTTTCGACCCCGGACGGCAGGGCGAGGATCTTCGACCTGAATAACACTCCTCCCAAAGAGGCCACCAGCCCGGAGTATCCTATTCTGCTCAGCACGGGAAGGATTGTGCTGCAGTACAACGGCGGCTCTATGACCATGCGTTCCCCTTCATTGCAGGAAAGAGATCCAGAGCTTTATGTGGAGGTCAATTCTGCTGATGCCTCAAATCTCCAGATCTCTGAGGGAGAAATGGTAGCAGTGATAACCCGGCGGGGGGAGGCAGAGGCCAGAGCTAGGATCACGGATCGGGTTATGCCGGGAATGGCTTTCATGCCCTTCCATTACCACGGCACCAACCTCCTGACATCCGACGCCCTTGACCCCGTATCCAGGATCCCGGAGTACAAGATGGCTGCCTGCCGGATCGAGTCAAGGGCTTGAATCGAACTTTCCGGGCAGGGAAGCTCTTCTCTCCTATTTTCTGATTGAATACGTCCTGCCTCAAGCCGCGATCTTCTCGATCTTGATGGCACAGGCCTTGTACTCCGGCGTCTTGGCCTGGGGATCCAGAGCGGCATTGGTCAGAAGGTTGGTCAGAACATCCTGATAGTGGAAGGACATGAAGGCCACTCCCCGAGAGGATCTGTCTGTAACCTTGGCCCTGGTCTTGACCGAGCCCCTTCTGGATCGGACTAAAACCATCTCGCCATCCTCGATCCCAAGCTCTCTGGCATCAGCTGGACTGATCTCGACACTCTCCTCCGGCCATACCCACATGATGCCCCTGGACCTGCGGGTCATGGATCCACAGTTGTAGTGCTCCCTCCTCCTGCCGGTGGTTAGAATTAAGGGATATTCCGGATCGGTCTGCTCGGCAGGAAGCCTGTGCCGCACGGCATTGAACCTTCCCAGGCCGCAGCTGAAGCTCTCCGCATGCAGAGTCTCTGTTCCCGGGTGGTCAATGGACGGTATGGGCCACTGCAGCCCGCCGTCGTCCAGACGGTCGAACCTCACTCCGGCGAACATCGGCGCCAGGGAGGCGATCTCGTCCATGATCTCCGAGGGATTATTGTATTTCATGGGATAGCCCATCCTCTGAGCGATCTGGCAGATGGTCTGCCAGTTCTCCTGGCCAGAGAGTGCAGGGATCGCTTTGCGCACCCTCTGGATGCGCCGCTCACCGTTGGTGAATGTCCCGTCGCACTCGGCAAAGCTGGCCGCGGGCAGGATCACGTCCGCAAAGCGGGTGGTCTCAGTGGGGAAGATCTCCTGCACCACCAGGAAATCCAGGGCCTCCAGAGTTGATCTCACCCGGTTGGTATCGGGCTCGGTATGGGCGGGATCCTCACCCAGGATGTAAAGGGCGCGGATCTCCTTTCCCGGATTGCGTTCGATCATCTGGGTGGAGGTCTGGCCGGGAACCGAAGGCAGGGCGACTCCCCAGGCCTCCTGGAACTTGGACTGGATGGCGGGATCGGTGACCGGCTGGTAGCCGACGTGCACATTGGGAAGAGCGCCCATATCGCAGGCCCCCTGGACGTTGTTCTGGCCGCGCAGGGGCATAATACCAGTCGAGCGGCGGCCGACGTTGCCGGTGAGCATTGCCAGGTTGCCCAGGGACATCACATTCGCCGTTCCGGTGGTGTGCTCGGTCATGCCCAGGCCGTAGATGATCATCGCCTTATCGGCGCGGGCGTAGATCCGGGCGGCCTCGACGATATCCTCTGCTAAAACTCCGGTGATCTCGGCTGCCCTTTCCGGTGGATACTCCTCCACCGCCTTTTGCAGCTCCTCAAAGCCGACCGTTCGCCGGTCTATGAACTCCCTGTCTTCCAGCCCTTCTTTAAGGATCACATACATCATCGCATTGATCAGGGCGATGCTGGTTCCCGGCTTCTGGTTGAGCCAGACGGAGGCCAGGCCTACCAGCTCGATCTTGCGGGGGTCGGCAACGATTATCTTCGCTCCCTGTCTGGCCGCCTTGATTATCTTCAGGCTGACCACCGGATGGGCCTCGGTGGTATTGGAGCCGATGATGAAAAGGACGTTGGCATCTTCAATCTGGTCGAAGGAGTTGGTGGCTGCGCCGCTGCCAAAGCAGGCAGCCAGCCCGGTCACCGAGGGAGCATGACAGACCCGGGCGCAGTTGTCCACATTGTTGGTGCCGAAGACCGCCCGGGCGAGCTTTTGCACCAGGTAGTTCTCCTCATTGGTGCAACGGGAGGAGGAGAGCGCCGCCAGGGCATCCGGGCCGTATTGCTCTTTGATCTGGGTGAACCTCCCGACGACCAGGTCCAGGGCCTCATCCCAGGATGCCGGCTCAAACTGGCCGTTCCGCTTTATCAGGGGAGTGGTGATGCGGTCGGGATGGTGGACTATCTCCTCCAGGCCGAAGTGGCCTTTGACGCAGGCCTGTCCCCGGTTTACCGCACCCTCCCGGCTGGGGGTGACAGAGAGTATTTTGTTTTCTGATATCTTGAGCTCCAGGCTGCAGCCAACGCCGCAGTAGGGGCAGATGGTGACCACGCTGCTATCGGGGCGGACCCATTTCTCCGAACGGGCGTAGAGAGCACCGGTGGGGCAGGCATCCACGCATGCTCCGCAGAACTTGCAGTCCGCCTCCTGCAATGATTCCGGTCCTATCCAGTGGTTGCGATGAAAATCGGGGTTGGTGAATAGGATGCCCAGGCCGCGCACCTCATCGCACATCCTTACGCACCGGCCGCACATTATACACAGGTTGTAGTTGCGGTCGAAGAACGGCTCTCTTAAGACCGGCGAATCCCGGAATGAGGTCTGGTATCTGATTTTTTCCAGGCCGACGAACTGCACCACCTCCTGCAGCTCGCACTGGCCGTCGTTGGGGCAGTATTTGCAGCCCACGGTTACCGGAAACTTGCGCATGCACTCCCGCAGGTCATTGCACTGGTCCTTTCTCTCGCAGAAGAGGCAGGAGGTGGGATGGTTGGTGAGGGCGAGGAGCATCTCCAGGGTGTGTCGTCTCATCTCCTGCAGCTCCTCGGTGCGGGTGTGGACCACCATCCCCTCGGCTGCCAGGGTATTACAGGATGTGGGATAGTGTTCCAGACCTTCCACTGAGACGATGCACAGCTTGCAGGAGCCAATGGGCTTCAAGTCCGGGTAGTGGCAAAGAGACGGCACATAAGAGCCCGCAACGCGGGCTGCATCGAGAATGGTTGACCCTTCGGGGACGGAAACCTCTCGATCATCGATGAGTAGCTTTATTTCTGACATGTTCCCAACCGCGCCGGACTGTGGTACGGATTGATTGTATTAGTAGATTGCTCTGAACAGCCGGTTTCCCAAAGCTTGCCGGATCAATCTGGCGGGGAAACATTAATGATTGATAAATACCTTTTATCTAAAAATGATCTATCTCTACTACAGCGACCGCTTCCTGAGCTACAACTTCGGGCCGGAGCATCCCCTCAATCCGGTCAGGCTCAGCCTCTCCTTCAAGCTCATCGAGGAGGAGGGCCTGCTGGATGACGAGACAGCACTTATCAGCCCTGTTCCTGCCGGGGAGGAGGAACTGGAATTGGTGCACACCCCGGAGTATATCGAAGCGGTGAGAATGGAGGAGCCCGATCTGGCCTTCGGCCTGGGAAGCGATGACACACCGGTATTTCCCGGAATCTTTGCCGCATCAAGATTCATGGCCGGAGGGAGCATGGATGCAGCGAAAAAGATCTTGGAGGAGGACTGCACCGCATTCAACCTGGCCGGCGGCCTTCATCATGCCTTTCCCACTCAGGCGGCGGGGTTTTGCGTCTTCAATGATATCGCTTTGGCCATCTGCATTCTCAGGAGGAGGTTCTCTCGCATCCTCTACCTGGACATAGATGCCCACCATGGCGACGGCGTGCAGCAGATCTTCTACCTGGACCGGGATGTGCTCACCATTTCCATGCATGAGTCCGGACTGTACCTCTTTCCGGGAACCGGATTTGTGGAGGAGGCGGGGGCTGGTCCGGGTCTGGGATACGCAGTGAATATTCCCCTGCCCATGTATTCCGGTGACAGGGAATTCATATCCGCCTTCGAGGAAGTGGTGCCCAGGCTATTTGATTGGTTCGGGCCGGAGGTGGTGGTGGCGCAGATCGGCGTGGACACCCACTATTCCGATCCCCTGACCAGCCTGAATGTCACCCTGGAAGGCTACGCTCATCTGGTCCGCCGGATAATCGAGCTGGCCGGTCAGTACTGCCAGGGCAGGCTGTTGGCTTTAGGAGGAGGAGGATATAACCTGGCCGTGGTTCCCGCCGCCTGGTCCTCTGCCCTTCATCTGATGAGAAATGAGCAGCCTGCGGAGTTTCTCCCCCCATACTTCGTGGAGCTATTCCTAAACGAGGTGGGCTATGTGCCACTATCCTATCCCGATATCGAGATAAAGCCGGGTGAGGAGACGCAAAAGAGGATTTCCGGCGAGCTTGCCAGGACGCTGGAGAATCTGAGGAGGATTCAGAATGAGATTCATCCCGGAAAGCTGTGACTACCTTTTAAAGAGATCATCCTAATAGAAGATCATTCTCATGGAAGATCATCCTCATGGAAGACCATCCTCATGGAAGACCATCCTCATCTGCAGGGCCCCAGCATCTTTTCCAGTCACCTTGAATCCCATCCCGGTGATCAGGCCTAATGCGGGCAGGTTATCTTCCAGCACCTCAGCGGTAAATCCGGTCAATCCCTTTCTCCGGCCAAGATATACCATATAGCGGTGCAGAATGCTTCCCACTCCCTGGCCCTGGAAATCGTCCCGCACCACCAGGGCCAGCTCAGCAAAAAGATCCCTATCGTTGCTGCAGAACTGGGCCAGGCCTATCAGCTCCTCTTTCTGCTCCCCCACCAGCATGGCCAGGATCACCAGACCTCGGGAGGGGTCCAGGGGCAGGATCTCCCAGAGCCTGGAACGGGGCATATGCCTTTTGGCGGAAGCGAACCTCTGGTATGAGCTTCTGGCAGACAAGGAGGAGAAGAACTCCTGCAGCAGGGGCTCGTCGCTCATCTTCACCGGGCGCAGTAATATGAAAAAGCCCTTCTTCGTCCTCCTCCAGGTCTCAAGGTTATCCTGGTACTCCACTGGACTGCTCGCCAGGACCGGGGGCAGGAAGGATAGCCTGCGCGCCCCCTCCATCAGCCAGGGTCGAAATCGAGGGTGGGAGATGGCAATCAGCTCCCTGGCCCTCTCGGGGATGCTCCTGCCATAGAGGTAGGCAATACCGTATTCAGTTACCACATAGCGCACATCTCCGCGGTGAACAGTGGTGCTGCTGCCCTCTTTGAGCCGGGGAAGGATGTTGCTTGACATGCCATCGCTTGATGTTGAGGGCAGAGCAAGTATGCTCTTTCCTCCCCGGGCCAGGGGCGCCAAGCGTATGAAATCCGTCTGGCCTCCTGCACCAGAAAAGATTCCACCGGCCAGAGATTCGCCGCTGGCCTGGCCGGTCAGGTCGATCTCATTTGTGGCGTTTATCGCCGTCATATTTCTCTGCCTGCTGATGATGGCCTGATTGTTGGTGTAATCGATGCTTTTGAAGAGCACATGCGGATTTTTGTGAAGGAATCTGCAGGTCTCTTTTCCACCCAGGCACATCGAAGCCACTGAGACTCCGGGATCCAAGCTCTTATTGCTGTTATCGATCACTCCCTCTCTCATCAGCCTGGCCGCTCCATCGGTGAAGATCTCGCTATGCAGCCCCAGATGCTTTTTATCTTTCAGGCAACCAAGCAGGGCATCGGAGAGGGGCCCATATCCAACCTGCAAAGTGGCATTATCCTGAACTATGCGGGCGGCGTTCCTGCCGATCCGGTCGACGATGTCAAGCGGCAGGTCCATGCTCTGCTTTAGCTCCAGGAGGGGCTCGTCCCAGGGAATTATATAGTCGATATCCCGGATGTTGATGATGCCGTCGCCAAATACATAGGGCATATGGGAGTTTGGCTGGGCCACGATGATGGACGCTTTGCTCGCCGCGGCAAGGGTGGCATCAACTCCTATTCCCAGGCTCACATTTCCCTCCTCATCCGGAAGGGAGGTCTGGACCAGAGCCATATCCACTGGCAGGAGGTCCCTTTTTATCAGATCGGGAAGGGAGGAGAAGAAGGCCGGGGTGCAATGGGCCAGGGGGCGGGCTGCCAGGTCTCCAGTGCTCTTGCTGGTGAAGAATGAGGTCAGACGGAGGCTATTCGCAATCTCTTCTTCCCCAAAGGATGCAAAGCCCTGATTCCAGAGCTGCACCAGCTGCAGATCGAAGAGCTCCGTGGGATGCTTTTGGATGTAGTCCAGCAGCGCACCAGTCAGGGCCTGGGGCCGGGCACAGGCGGTGCCGATGAATATCCGGTCCCCTGGATATAGCAGCCCGAATACCTCCTCCGCCGAGGCGAACCTGGTAGGGTGCATCTCCTTCCAGGCGGTCCAGTTGGTGTCAGCATCTGGTTTCATATTTCATCGAATTCTCAATTGTTCAATAATAATAATTGATGATAGGTCCGATAAGTCTTTATCTGGTCTTTAAAAACTAAAGGGATCAGTTGTGCAGAAATGATCCCGAGCCCTCATCAGCGGTGCTGGAGAGCCTGGAAAAACGGTTCTTCGCTGTTTTCGATGGATGAGACTGGGGCCGCCATTTCTCTCCCGCCATTTGTGCCTCTGTCTCTCTCTGGTGAAATCGGGATGCTTGGGCCTCACCGCAAAGGCACCAAGGCATAAAGAAAAATACTCTGCCATATATCGCCCGCATAATTTAGCGAAGAGCCAAAAATCTTTTTGGAGATGGAAGGAGCGGGAGCGGCAGCAGCCATAGAGCAGGCGGGAAGCCAGGGAATTCCCACCAGATTCATGATGATCCGGGGAATCTCAGATCTGCCCCACGCTAAAGGGAAGAACAAAGGCAGAAAAGAGCGAGATGCCTGGAAGGCTTACGCATCCGATGCGGCTGCTGCTTTTATAATGGGATGGATTGCTGAGGGTCTGCCGATGCCGCCTTCGGCTGTAATACGGGATTTATGATATCAAGCCCGGACAAGTGGAACCGGCTCCTTGGAGACCTCGATGGCCTGGCCACTCGGGCGGACGTTGGCCGCGGCCCGTAGGGCTGACTTAAGGCGTTCACAAAAAAATAGTCTGTGCAGTTTTGAATTAACCATAATAGCAGCCTGGATTTCTTAGATATGGTTCAAACCATTGCCTGAGCCCGGCGAGAGAATTCTCGTTTTAATATATCGCAATCCATAACCATCACCGGCTCATCCCGATCTCTCTGGCTTTGAGGGCCCCCTTTGCCTGCATCCCCGGTGGGCAGACGCGCGGCGTGCACAAAAAAAAACAGCCTATGTGGATTCAAATTAGCCATATAGCAGCCAGGATTTGAGTACTCAACTATGCTGGCATTCAAGATCTCTAAAAGCCTTATTAAAAGTAGTTAAAACTTTCGGGACTGCACACAAAGCCGTCCCAACCGAAAACTACAAATATCTATAATGATTATATAGATAGATTGCCGTCTCATGCAAGGGAATGGCGGGTGTACTGTGGGCAAAAACGCATCCGACAGCGATCTGCTGAATCCGGCCATCAAATTCGCTTCCTCCTGTGAGCAAATGAAATCGTGCCGCTCCCTGGAAGAGGTACGATGGCCCATGATGCAGAAAATGCGCGCCGTCGTGGCAGTTGCATTCGGTTGCGCGCCTGTGGGATAACAGAGCAGGATGAAAGAATTGCGTCCCGTAACTGGCACAGCAATCTGCCTGGGATCTCGCGCCAATACACAGTCGGGACATGAGGCGGCACCTGATCATGATGATGCCGAAATCGAGATGAGGGCACAGGGTGAGATTCTGTGGTGTCCCTAGAGGATGGGTGCGATTGGCTGTGCTACCACCTCGTGCTCGGCAAGAGTCAGGTCTCAGGCGGATCGAGCCACCACTAAGTACTGAGTGCCTCCAATTGAAACGGGCCTAATCACTTACGACCTGCCTGAGACTTGATTTCTCTCTAATTCTTCGTCTTTATAAAATAGAGATTATTCGCCGTCTACTCCTTTGCCGGAGAGAATATTATTGGAGAGGATACAGTCCTCTGAGAATATGAGGTCTATCCCCTCTCCATCTATCTTCGAGTTTTCTATCACCGCGCCATCGGAATCGATCACATAGATCTCTCCCGCCGCGCAGCCGTCGATATGAGCGCCTGGACATTCCCTGAGCCAAATCTGCCCGGCGGTCAGGTTCTTGAGCTCAAGCTGCTTCTGATTCTCATAATAGAGGATGGGCATTCCATCCACCTGGCAGTCTTCGAATGCAACAGAGAAATCCTCAGGCACCGATCCGGCCATTGATATGTCAGAATTGATCAGAGTCAGGTTCCGAAAGACCAGATCCCTTGACCAATCGATGGACAGCGTACCATTGACCACTGATGCATTGCTCACGGTGGCATTCCTGGCATTGCCCATCCATAAGCCCACATCCTTCATTGTACAACTCTCTATGGTGCAATCTTCGGCATTGAACAGATCGATCTCATTCACCCGGTTGCAGTTCTTGATGGTGCAGTTTCTGGAGATCTCGATGATCTTCTCGGGCATATTCAAGTCATCATATATTGTCGCATTGCTCAATCTCTTTGGCCTATCAGAGTAGAATTGTGAGATTGCGCCTTTGAGCATGATGCAATCGGCAGTACAGTTGTCAATGATGCTATTCTCAATTCCCTCCAGGAAGAAGTACCTGGCCGTATCATTCGTTATCTGAATGTTATGGGAGTTGGATATGCGAAATAGCGAGCCCTTCAGAGCAGTGCAGTTTTCGATGCTCACGTTCCTGGCATTCTTCAGGGCTATTCCCACTGGTGTTGATGATTGCGATTTCACTCCAAGGCTCTCTATTATGATATCTTTCAGGATTATCGGAGCCTGGGTATCAGAGATCATAATTCCGTTTCCGGGCAGGCCTTTCAGGGCGAGATTCTGAATTATATATGCTTCACCTTCGGATTGTGGTGTGACTATTATGCCTGCGGATAGCCCTTCTTGGCCAACACCTATTGCATCAAGTGCAGGTCCAGATACACCTATGTTAACATCTTCAATCACCTGATTGTCGGTTGCAGTAATAATATTTGCATAGCAATCCTCACAATATAAGCTGCTATCAGTATCATCACCATAAATTACAACTGCATAATCTTCCTCTGATGCTGCCAAGAGCGAGATTAGCAAGATTGTGCTAATGAGAAATCCAATCCGTTTGATCAAAAATCATCCCTGCCTATCCGATGATAAATTGATTTGATTTCTATTTCAACTTTTCTCCTAATCCTAAAAGAAGTGCTGCAAAAATCGAAAATAGACTCGATTGTCATCCCCATCCATAGCCATCCAAACTCGCAGACTATGAGGTGGCTTCATCCTTTTGCCGTTCTTCAGCAGAGACCTCTATCCCTTGAGGCAATTCTCCCAAAGCCTCTATTTCTCTGCGGCAGCTGGCTAAAGCCTCTCTTATCGCCTCGATCCGGGTGGGTTTGGCAATATAGCCGTCCATTCCTGCTGCCAGGCAGATCTCCTGATCTCCTTTCAAGGCAGAGGCAGTTATCGCTATTATCCTGGGACCACCCTCTGGCCAGCGGCGGCGTATCTCTTTAGCTGCTTCCAGGCCATCCATCTCCGGCATCTGCACGTCCATGAATATGACATCGTATCTCTTCGTCTCCAGTGCCCGAATGGCTTCGATGCCGCTGGCTGCTATATCCGCCCGGTAGCCAAGCTTATTGAGCATCTTCTTTGTCACTATTTGATTGACTGCATTGTCCTCTGCCAGCAGTATACTTAATTCCAGACCAGTTGAGGGTGCAGACCGGTTTGATTTCATATCATTCACTGATTTCGCCTTCAACCGACTGGATGATTTAGCCTGATTGTTATTGATAGGATCCACCTGGACTGTGAAATGGAATGTTGAGCCCTTTTTGAGTTTGCTCTCGACCCATATCCGTCCATTCATCATCTCCACCAGCCTCTTGCTGATAACGAGCCCCAGTCCTGTTCCACCATATTTTCGTGCCGTCGAGGTATCAACCTGACTGAAAGACTGGAACAGGCGCGATATCTTATCCTCCGGTATTCCGATCCCAGTATCCCTAACCGCAAAGTGGAGCTCAATTCTCCCTCCCTTCAGTCGGCTGCTGGAGACGGAAATCACAACCTCACCTCGGTCGGTGAATTTCACCGCATTGTTAAGCAGATTTATTAATATCTGGCTCAACCTGGTAGGATCACCCAGGATCGTTCGAGGAACATTCTCTTCTATCGTATATGAGGTCTTTAATCCCTTATCATTGGCGCTGGTTTCTACCAGATTCAAAGAAGACTCGATGCATCCATTCAGATCGAATGGCCGGCGGTCTAGCTCTGCCATATTGGCTTCGATCTTGGTTAGGTCCAGGATATTATTGATAATCGAGAGGAGAGTATCCCCGCTGGAGCGGATGATTTCCATGCATTCTCTCTGCCCGGGGGTTAGCTTCTCATCTTTCTCATCCATCAGGAGGTCTGTCAGACCAATGACTGCATTCATCGGCGTCCGGATCTCATGGCTCATATTGGCCAGGAACTCCGACTTGGCCCTGGTGGCCGATTCAGCTTCTTCCTTGGACCTTTGCAGTTCCTCTTCCACATGTTTTCTATCTGTGATGTCGCGGATGGACTCGATCGCTCCCCAGTAGTGGCCATTCGAGTCATAGAGAGCAGATGCGCTTCCCTGAAGATATGTCCCGCCGCCCTTCAGAGTGGGCATATAGGCTTCACCCACCAGGTAGTTCTCCTCTCTCTTTAATACATCATATCTTTTCTCAAATTCCTGATCTGTGTCTGGACCTGCTGCCGTACCTGTAGGTGGATCGACGGATGGCCTGACAGACGAATCAGCATGCTGATCGGTCCTCTTCACCAGGTCTATCAGTATGGGCCTGCGTTCTCCGTAAAAGGGGAGCGCATACTCGTAATTGCCTTTGCCCAGTATCTGATCCGCCCGAACACCGGTCATATTCTCGATGGCCCGGTTCCAGGCGGTCACCCTCCCCTGCTTATCGATGACAAAAGTGGGATCCGGCAGGAAGTCGATTATTTCTGCCAGACGGCGCTCAGAATCCTGCAGAGCCCCTTCCGCGCTCTTCCGGGCGCTTATGTCCATGGCCACATGGACCACTCCGGTTATATTGTCATCTGTATCCCTCAAAGGGCTGCTCCGGGAGATCCATGCTCTGCTGTCAGGAGTGACCATGTCTCCTTCCTGGGACCGGCACATCTGCAGAGCTTTTGCTGCACTGCAGCCGGGACAGGGCTCGCTGCGATCATAGACGAACTCATAGCAGTGGAGCTCTCGAGCCCCATTTTCCTGAAGCCCGAGCGACTCCTGCAAAGGATTGTTGATCCAGAGCAGGTGCATTGATGGATCCAGGTACTCCACGGTGACATTCTTCAGTCCGCTCAGAATTGCCGCCTTCTCCTGTTCTGAATTGCGCAGGGAGCTTTCCGCTCGTTTGCGCTCCTCGATCTCGGTGAGAGTTGTTGCCAGCAATTGGCCTCTCTCATCCAGCACTATCTTCTGACGCACAAGCATCAGACCTATTACCAGTCCTGCACAAGCCGCTAACTCGTATTGTTTGATCGTCCGGGAATATTCGTAACCCCACATGAGAAGGGAAAATGCTCCTCCAATTCCCAGATAAGGTAGATAGGGGACAAGGGAAGATCTGCCAAATCTTGAACGGCTCAGGAACTTCACTGAGTCAGAAGGATGATCACTTGCCTGTAGCAACCCTGCCAGTGCTATCAGCAGGTAACTCGAGATCCAGGCAGTATCTTTGAGGTCTCCTGAGATATAGCTAGCATTGAGCACATCGATGCTGTATAATGCATCTGTGATCAGGAATATCGCAGTGCCTATGGCAAGAAAGAGAGCTGGATAACGCCCGGGAGAGTCCAGCTTTCTCAAAAGAAGGTTGGTGAAAGCGAAGAATAAGACCAGATCCATGACCGCATAGGACGTCAATATTAATAATTTTAAATTGCCTGCGGAGAGGGAGGACAATACAGGCGCAATCAGGAATACCCAGAATACCAGGGCAGCGGAGACTATCACAATGGCCGCGTCCAGGAGAATCCTGTGCCTTTCCCGAGGAGAAGCGGTCGCATCCGGCAATAGCAGGATGCCTGCAGAAAAAAGGGGATAGAATATTAGGTAGCCGATACTTGCAATGGATACCAATGTGTCCCCACGAAAAATAACCTCTATTATTCCCCAGGAAAGCTCTCCAAAGGTCTGGAAGATCATGGCGATGGCGAGCAGCATCCACGCCTTTTTAGATCCTCCTTTCACTTTTTTTGCCGCATAGAGCAAGCACAGAACGGATAGCGCCGCACTTGATGTCAGCAGGGTGTCATTGATGAGCAGTCTCAGCATTCTATCTTCAATCAGTATTAGCAGGATGATCTGGAGCGATACCACTAAGATTGATATCCTGGCAGCTGTGCGAAAGGAGGGCACCTGCAAATATTTTGCAGAATGTATGCTATTTATCGAATTCCTCCAGATATTATATTGCATCCTGACGAAAAAAAGCTTTTGGTGGTCGATGATTTAGGCGTATCAGCCGGCGGGCTGGACATCATCTCTTATGGGAGATAAATCAAGAAGAAATAGATGGACGTGATCATTATATTGACAATAGAATTGACGACCAAAGTCAGCCATATGATCAGTTGCAGGGATAATGGGACTTGATCAGATCTGATAATCCCCCTTTTCTCATGGGAAAGATTCATCTCCTCCAATTGAAGAAAATAGATATGAGGATCAGAATGCTCATTGGTTCAGGCACAATTAAGCTGGTTGTGGCCGATATCACCTCGTTAGAGGTAGATGCCATTGTGAATGCTGCCAATAGCACTCTTCTGGGTGGAGGCGGGGTTGACGGTGCCATCCACCAGGCAGCAGGAGCAGAACTGCTGGAGGAATGCCGCCGGATCGGCGGCTGTCCTGGGGGAGAGGCCCGGATAACAAGAGGCTATAAGCTTCCCGCCCGATTTGTCATTCATACTGTGGGGCCGGTCTGGAGAGGAGGAGCCCATGGCGAGGATCAGCTTCTCTCCCGATGTTATCGGAGTTGCTTTGCTCTGGCAGAGGAGAATGGAGTTGAAAGCATAGCCTTTCCGGCCATAAGCACCGGAGCTTACGGTTTTCCCCTGGAGAGGGCCTGTAGGATTGCCCTAAGGGGGATGGTGAGCCATCTGAAGGAAAGAAAAGGGGACGGGAAAATGGATGTATTCGCCGTCTGCTACAGCGACAGGGCATTTGTCTGCTATCAGGATGCATTGCTCGATCTTGAAATCCATTAATTCAATTGGATATCGCTGCCTCATCGCTCTGCCAGTCCTGCCAGCTGTAGATCCTGGAGTCGAATCCCATCAACTGCAAAGCATACCAGCCCAGGGAGGAGTTCAGAAGGTCATTTGAGTAGACGACTACCGGGCGGGTGGCATTCAGACGGGCGAAGGTCATTTTCAGGGCCCCTGCTTCCCTGAGCCGGCCGTTCTCCAGCAGGTCATCCGGATCGACAAATATGGCACCGGGGATCTTGCTCACTCCAAAATCCTGGAAGGTCCTGACATCAACCAGCTGGGGATCACCCGATTTCACATATTCATAATTCGAAAGAAGCTCAGGCCTTGGCTGAGGGTGATAGGTGGCGGCAGGGAGGGTATTCTCTTCCGTCTCCAGAGGCTGGCTGGCGGCAATCCAGTCCTCCAGCCCTCCGTCCAGTGCTCTTATATTCTCCTGGCCGAGCAGGCGAAGAGCCCAGAGAACAAAAGTAGCTTCACCGGAGGAGAAGGTATCAGAATAGACCATCAGCCGGTCTTTCTCCGATATCCCGGCCTGGCCCAGAATGCCAGCAAGCTCGGCACTTGAGCGAAGAGTTCCATTCTCATAGAGGAGGCTATTCCAGGGAAGGCAGACTGCGTCCTTTATCCGGGCCTGGCCACTGGATCGGTTGGCCGATATATCAAGTGCCAACTCCTCATCGCTTATGCTCTGCAACGGTTTTAGTAGACTGCTGTCAGGAAAAGAATCTGTCCGGGGTGCTGGCTGAGCATCATTTCCCTCAAGATCAGGGATCTTGCCCGCTGTGGTCGAATTGACCGCCGCATCTCCAGGCTGGCCCGATCTAAAGCTGGTCGTACCGGTGGTGCTGGTTGTCGCAGTGGATCCGCCCTGGCTTTGGGATAATCCCATCAATGGAATATCCGAGTCGATGAATG
>JAXDAR010000031.1:0-32309 GCA_034679645.1 Methanothrix sp.
TAGATGAAGTGGGAGTGTTCAGGAATGGACCGTGGTACCTGGACTACAATGGCAACCAGGTATGGGATCCGGCTTCAGGCGATGTATCATTCTGGTTTGGGACCAGCGGTGATGTGCCGATCGCCGGTGACTGGAACAGCGACGGTTGGGATGAGATAGGAGTATTCAGAAATGGACCGTGGTACCTGGACTACAACGGAAACCGGATATGGGAACCAGCTTCGGTTGATGTATCATTCTGGTTTGGGACCGGCGGGGACCTGCCACTGGCTGGTGACTGGAACGGAGACGGAATAGATGAAGTGGGAGTGTTCAGGAATGGACCGTGGTACCTGGACTACAATGGAAACCGGGTATGGGATCCGGCTTCAGGCGACGTATCATTCTGGTTTGGGGCGGGGGGCGACAGGCCGCTTGCAGGCAGATGGAGCCCGCAACCCATCCCCCTTTCTTAAGCCATCTTCTGGTTCACCTCGGCATAGAGCTTTCCGGTTTCAATCAGCATCCGGTCAAGAGAGAATAGTCTCGCCCTCTGGCGAGCATTCTGGGAAAGACGCTGCCTCAAGGCATCGTCTTGCAGAATCCTGTTGATGGCCTCTGCTAGGGCAGACGAATCCCGCGGGGGAACAGTAAGACCGGTCTCGTTATGAGGGCTGACAAATGTCACCCCCGTGGGAAGGCTGGTGTTCACCACCGGGACCCCGAAAGCCATGGCCTCAAGCTGAACCACCCCAAAGGTCTCTCCACCACTTATTGAAGGCAGAACAAATACATCTGCGATCGAATAGTATGCCGGCAGCTTATCCTCGGATACTCGACCGGCAAAACGGATCTTATCCCCAATGCCAAGCCGGGAGGCTTTTTCCATCAGCATCTCTTTCAGCTCTCCATCCCCTATCAGGATCAAAGTGGCATCAATCTCCTGCATGGCATCAATTAGGTAGTTCAGGCCTTTCTGATAATTCAGACGGCCCACAAACAAGACGATCCTGCCCTGGGCAATCCGGAGACGATCCCTTAAATCCCTCCCTTTTTCCGGGGCCGGCAAATCCAGCTTCTCCAGTGAGGTGGCCAGGGGAATGACTCTGCATTTATCCTGCAGGGAGTAAAGAAGGGGCGAATGCTGGATCATCGCCGGCGAGGTTACAATAATTCCATCTGCTCCCTCTAAAAGAGCCTTCAAAACGTGATTGTAGAATGGGGCAAAGAAAGCCCAGCGGGTCTGAGAGATATCGGCATGGTAGGTCACAATCAGCCTCGTTCCTTTTGGTCGGAAGAGCAAGCAGCAGACCTCTCCCAGGGGGAAGGGCGAATGGATATGCAGGATATCTGCATTCTTTGCCATACTGCGAAAAGCAGCAAAGAAGCCGGTCGATAAAGGTGTGCTGAACAGGATTCCCCTGGATTTCGTCCTCACAACCTCAATCCCTCCAATCACTTCATCTGTGCATTCTGACGACCCATTATGAGAGCATACCAGAATCCTGAAGTCCAGCAGATCTCTCATATTCTCCACAATCAGTTGAATTGATCGTTCTATACCCCCCATATGAGGCAGATAGAACTTGTAAACATGCAGAACCCTAATTTTCTCCATCCAGTATTCCTCTATTCTCGGGCTCAAAGCAGGACAGTTCGGATATGAAAATCGAGCCCACCGCCTCCATGGTATGATATTTGAGGTAATAATCTAGGGCTCTGTCTCTGAGATCATAAAAGAGCTCTGGTTTCTCCAGAGCCCTGATGCACAATGCAGCGAACGATTCCGGATCATCAGCCAGCAGGACCTGCTGACTATTCACCAGAGAGGTTCCTAGTATCGCCTGGGAGGTGGAAACAACCAATTTGCCCAGCCCAATTCCTTCCAGTATCTTTATCTTCACACCCGCTCCATGAAACAGGGGTACCACAATTACCCTGGCCCGGGAGAGCAGTTGATGGCTGTTGGGCACTTCTCCTGTAATTCGAATATTCGGCCTCGTTCCCAGCGCCCTTATCTCTCTGGATGGACTGCGTCCGATGATCCAGAACTCTGCATCTGGAACTGAAATTAAAATTTTAGGGAAGACCTTGTTTGCGAACCACACTGCTGCCTCCACATTATTGGGCAAATACATGCTTCCGGAAAAGGCGATGATCGGCCCAGAATCGCCTCTCTCATCCGCTTCAGCCTCCAATTTTACCGGGATGGGCAGCCACTTGATGTAAGCATCAGGATAAAGGCGGCTCAGCTGTTCGGCCTCGTAATTCGATACACATAATATCCTCTGACTTTGGCGATATATCGATCGTTCATATTCGATCAGCTTCATGGCCTCCCACATATAGACCAATCTCATTGGACGATATCCATAGCTCTTCCCCAGTTCGCTGAAGTAATGCGATTCGAGATTATGGAGGCGCAACACCAGGGGAATGCCTTCCTTCCTCAGTATTGGCGCCGTCTCTCCCACATGAACCGATTCCAGACAGGCGACATCTATTCCCGAATTGTGAACTGCCGATCTGACCATATCGATGATCGATCCCGAATAGCGGCTTGAAGCACTGTAAGGGAGAAGTGGATTTGCCATATGCAGGGAAATCCGCGGCCTTTGAATGATATTCACCCCGGCGCAGTACTCATTCAGCCGCTCCCACACCTCCTCACGGAGGGGCTCTTTGGTAAAGCCGATCAGGTATATTCTGTGGCCGCACCTGGACGCAAACTCCATCCGGGCAGAGATATCAAGGCTTCCACCGTATTGCTTATTGAAGGGAACGTCAGGTGTGACCCAGAGTATATTCATCTCACCACTCCATATTATCATCTATGGCCAGGGGAATGGTCAAATGCAGCCAGAGGAGCGGGTGATACCACCAGTTGAAAGCAATCAATAACAGGCAGTCACATACAAGCAGCCAGATAAGCTGCTCAGATACGGGAGAACTGGATCGCAGGATAGGAGAGAGGCTCCCCCAGAAGACCAGGCCAATTGTCACAAAGCCGATAATGCCCATCTCAGCGAGAATCAGCAGGAATCCGGAATTTATTGAGACATCGGCAGGCCCACCGAGGAATGAAATCGCAGCAAATGGATAATTTCCTGCCCCCACACCGATAAGAGGACTCCGCTGGAAAAGAAGGATTGCCTGGTTTGCGGTGGCTATTCTGATCTCGGAAGAGGGATCCTGGCCATACGCTATCTCGTTCAATCTGGTCACAACATAATCATCGCTGCTGGTTATATAGGTTGCCGCAACTGTGACAACTAATAATATAATAATAAATAGACGAATAAATCTGCGCAGGGAAGTGATATTGATCTTCAGACTGCGCAATAAGAACACTGTCTTCAGAGAGACCATGACCAGAATTGTCAGGCCAAAGATAATCAAACCGGCCAGGCTGAGGGTGCTGATCAATCCACCGAAGAGGATCAGAGCGGGAATTAGATTTCGGACAACGCTGTTTTGCAGGTATCGGATCATGGAGAGAATTGTTGCCGGAACCAGAAAAAAAGCCAGCCATGATGGCTCAGCGAATGTCCCTGTGGCACGAAAGATGGAAAGCGATCCTGCCACCGCTCCCGGGCCACCTGCGGCAATAAATTGCAGGTTTGTCGCCGGAAGATATAGATTGAAGGTCTGGAAACGATTGAACTCGATGAACTGCAGCATGCCGAATACTGCTAAAAAGAGCGATAGCATCAGATAGAACTTCAGGGCATCCTGCACCGCCCCCCGATACGACCTCAGCAGATTGTAGACGGCAATAGATATCGCCAAAACGGCTATTAGCCTTGCTGCATTTGATAAAATCCTCTCGAGTGAAAAAGCAAAAAAGGAAGAGATTAGAAGGGCGACCAGAAATAAGAGCCAGAAAAATGCCGCATCAGGCAATACCACGCCCTGGTTTCTGCGCAGAACAATGACCGAGAATATGCAGATCAGACCCAGATAGAGGTGTGGTGAATCATACCCCAGAAATATCGATTTATCAAAAAAAGCCAGGCTGAAAACATACAGAGCAAGAAGTATTTTGCATATCATGATCTCTGCAGGTCTCAATTGCATAATCTCCCCATATGAACCCTTGCATAGTCTCTATAGCCCTTTATAGCCGCTCTGGCCAGATCGATCCTCCCTTTCATAATCCAGGAGAGGAGTTTGGCCGTCCGGGATGAGAACCAGAAGAGATTAAATGCCATCTTCTGCCAACCGGTATGATGCTTGGCGGAAAAATAGGGTCGATTGCGGGAGATGTAGTAGGTCTGCACCGGGAGAGGATCGCTGCCCACCGCAGAACTCACCTTATGATAGACAACCGTATCCAGATCGGTTGCCAGTCTCCATCCGGCATTGATGGCTCTTATTGAGAGATCGGCATCCTCTTCATAGAGAAAATATAACGGATCAAATAAACCAATGCTTTCGAACACCTCACGCTTCAATAGCATTGCACATCCCGTTATAAAGGAGCAGGGCAGTATCCCTCGATAAGAATTGCCATCCTTAGTGCCAAGGCCCATATTGTAACCGGTGGCTCTGATAAGGCGCAGCTTTCCACCAGCAAACCATATCCGTTCAGGATCGGAATAATAGCATATCTTGGGACTTACTATCCCCAGGCCGGAATCGATCATCAGATCCCTGACCAGAGCGGAAAGGGATCCGGGGGGAATTGTGGTATCATTGTTGAGCAGCCAGATGTATTTTACCGCCGGATCCCTTAAGGCAGCGGCTATGAGGGCGTTATTGCCTGCAGCAAATCCCAGGTTTTCCCTGCTCCGGAAGAGAATGAGACGGGAATGGCATGAGCCATCGGTTGGCCCTTCTTTTCCGTCTGCAGACCTCCCTGGCTGGACCGGGGAGGATTCCAAGTCAGTCCAGCGGGGGGGCAATGTATCAAGATCGGCTTCGATAAAGGCGGACTTGGTCGCAGTCTCGCCCAATGCCCAGGATCTGATTTTTTGCAGGGAGCTGTCAGAGGAGCCGTTGTCCAAGACCATTATCTGATAATTGGTATACTCGATCCTGAGCAACGATTCCAGGCACTCGATGGTATCATTCCATCCGTTCCAGTTCAGGATGATTATCACCACCTTTGGCCATTCTTCTCCTCCAACCCCCGTCCACCTTCGATCCTCCATTTGCAGCGTTATGCACTCACCTCGTCGCTATCAGCACAATCTCCTCGCCCCCGTCGCCCGGATATGCATGCTCCCCGGCCTGAAACAATAGCCCCTGCAACCGGAGAGATGCTCCCGGCCCCGGTGCCGGAGAGCTGGCCAGTCTGCCATTCCGCTTTATGAGGCTGCTGGCCACCCAGATCCAGCGAGCGCCTTTGGCTGTGGTACGCAGATCCAGAACATCCAGCCCCGAACGCTCCGCAGATAGTCGAAGGGAATGCAGGGAGAACAGAAATAGGTGGCGCGGTGGATCCCAATGCAGCCACTCTTCTTTAAACACCCGCCGTCCCAGGCTGTGGATATTGGGCGTGATCACCACCAGCTTGCCACCGGGCTGGAGGATTCGCCAGCATTCTTTCAAGAGTCCCAGGGGATCGCTCGCATGCTCAATGACATGGTTCAATGTGATCGCCTGGAATGATTCATCAGGAAACTCTGCCTCCTCCAAAAAACCAGCAAATATCTCCAGACCGAGCCTCTCGCGGGAAATACAGGCCGCTCTCCCGTCTGGCTCGACCCCCATCACCTCCCAGCCCAGCTGCCTCATCCGGTCCAGGTATTCTCCATTTCCACAGCCCACATCCAGAAGACGGCCCCTCTCTTCCGCCTTCAGATATCTCACATCTCCCCCCACCATATCCTCGATCGGGCCGATCCTGCCGAGGACTGATCCCAACAGCCCCCACGGGCCCTCCATCCGGTATCCAAATCCATGCTGCAAGACGCTGGCCTTTATAAACCGGCGAAGTCTGGCCAGCCTGCTTCTCTTTGCATCCGGCACCTGGTGGGTGAAGTATTGAGAATAGAGTCTGCCGATATCCTCCGGGGCGGGACGGGGATTGATCCAGGCCAAATGGCACTCAGGGCATTCCATGAAAGACCAGCTGCCCGGTGACCGGAAGAGGCGATCACGTAGACCACGGTACAACAACCTCCCTTCCGATCGGCAGAGCCGACAATTGCCAGCATCCGAAACCCTCAGGCCTTCATTCTCCATCGCTATCAGGTCTCCATTAAGCTCTTTCTCCTGGCCAGGTCCATGATAGCCTTGCGATCCAGGCCATCCAGAACCCTTGCCCAGGAAAAACAGGCAAAGATGATCAGAAGTACAACCATAAGCATGATTTGATGATAAATGGAAAGAGAACCGGCGGCGATCTTAAGGCCATACCCCGCCCCGGCCAATACCACAAGAGCAGTGGCCGCAAGCATCGTCCGGTTCGCTTCCAGCTGGCGCGGGGATAGACCAAATACTTTGAAGGTGGCCAAAAAGAGCAGGAGCGCATCCAGTGCCACACGAAGCGACCATGCCCAAGCTGCTCCCGCAATGCCGTATCTGCTCACCAGCACCCAGGCCAGGGCGATATATATGGGCAGTTCTATCAGATGGAACTTGGCGGGAAGATCAGGTCTTCCCACCCCCTGGAGAAAGGCAAAGGGGGTCTGGCCAAGGGAGTTGATCAGGACGCCAAGAGCCAGGATTTGCATTGCCGCTGTGCTCTCTCTGGCAAAATCAGCCCCCAGCCATATCTGCAGCATCTCTCCCGCAAACAGCCATATCACGACAGCAACCGGTCCCGCGGACAGGAGGACGTATTTGACCGAACGGGATACCAGAGCAGCGAGCATTTTCTCATCTCTTCGGCCCATTAAAGTGCTGAACGCCGGAAAAATGGTCATGGTCAGACTGGCGGGAATGACCCAGAGACGGGTTGTCGCCTCATAGGGGGCGGTATAATAAGCCAGGGCAGAGACGGTGAGAAGAGATACGATCAACAGGCGGTCCAGATACACCAGAACAGGGCCAACGAGACTGCTCACAGTAACCCATCCCCCATAGGCAAAGAGAGAGGAAAAAATGGATAGCGATGCCGAGTATTCCCTCAATCCGGGATAGATGCGCAGGTTCATCGCCACGAAGGCGATCAGAGCCCCGGACCTGGCCAGGAGAATCAGGGCAACGATTCCCGGCAAGCCCAGCCCCATGGAGAGGCCCAGCAGAGGAAGGAGATAGGTTAGAATGCTGGAGGGAATCCTCACCGCATTCAGGAGGGAAAACCTCTGGGCGGCCTCTAAAGCGCCGCTAAAAGAGCTGGATATCAGGACAACGGGAATGGAGAGGGCAAGGAGGTGAAAGGTGACCCTGGCCTCCTCCAGCAGCTCCGCCGGAATGTTCAGCACTGCATCCACCAAAAAATCAGTGACGATCCAGAGGACGAGAGCTCCCAAAAGACCCATAACGGCCTGCACTGTGACCGCAGTCCAGATGATGGCCGGAACCCGATCCTGGCCATCATTGCCCATGGCCTCAGCTACATATTTAGTGGTAGCCCTCCCCAGGCCCAGATCGAATAAGGTAAAGTAGCCGAGAACCACCCAGGCAATGGCGAGCAGGCCGAATCCTTCCGTTCCCAATCCTGCCACCACCAGAGGGATGGTAAACACCGCCACCAGAAGAGGCGTTATCTGACCAATCAGGTTGATGAGAGTGTTTCGAGCAAGCAGACTGCCGCTGATCCGTACCTGCCCTACCTTACTCCCATTTGCCCTCTCTCCTGAATCGCTCATTCTGCCTGGAGTGCCTTTCTCGAACATCCTGACTTCTTCACGGGCAACTCTTTGCAGACTGACCCAGACCCAAGGTCTCCCATAGAAATGCCACCAGCAATCCTGCAAACAGCCCCAGCATCCCTCCTATCACCAGGATAAAGACCTTTTGAGGCCTTATCGGACTGATCGGCTCTTTAGCCGGCTGGACGACCTCCAGGTGTTTGAGCAGGTCCAATTGCCTTTGCAGATCCAGACTGCGATCCATCAGCGCGTAGCGCTGTGTTTCCATCTCCCCTAAACGATCCAGAGTGCGAGAAAACCTCATCTCCGACTGCACATCGGATGAACCAGAAGAGTTCCGGATGCCCTCCAGAGCCTCATGGGCCAGATCTATTTCCAGATCTTTAGATTTAATGCTCCCCTGAACCTCTGCCAGCTGCCCGGAGAGTATTTTCTTATTTTCCTGGTAGCTATCCATGCTGCGGTTGGCAAAGAGTGAGACCATCATATCCACTGCCTTTAAGCCTTCCTCCCTCCTGGTGGTCTCAATGGAGATCTCAATCAGCCTATCGCTATCCTTTATGGATACCACCCTGACGCTCTCTTTAAAGTCAGCAAAACCGCGGGAATCATCAGGTCGAATCCCCTCCAGGACCTCCAGCAAGAATTCATCGCTGAGCATAATGCTTCTTGCTGAGACCGGGCTGGTGTAGATGGGATCCCCAAAATTGCCCACGGCAATGATCGAGGAAACCCTGTAGACCGGTGCCATGGTAAAGGCGATCACTGCTGCTACCACCACGAAGGCCAGGAAGATGCCGGCGATCAGGCGGCGCCTTTTCCATAGGACGCTCAACATATCACGCAGATCTATCTCATCATCCATCGCACAGCCTCATGCAATTCTATCTAAGATAAGTATAAAAACCCAACCAGACTGCCGCCATCTCTATCCCCAGGACGAAAAGCACTACGTCCCTCTCATATACCTTTTGCTTGATCCTTCCGAGCACCTCAATGGCCAGATGGGTGAGATGGTATATGCCTTCATAGGGCTTGGCCAGGCTTCCGTCCTCATTCACTCTGGCAAATGCCTCCTTGTTAAAGCCCCCTGCTGCCTGCAGAACAAAGTCGATGGCATAGGGCAGGAAGATCACCACTGCCATCTTCTCCATATCCCCCACTATGGCAATACAGGCGATCAGCGCCCCCAATGAGTATGTCAGGGAGTCACCAGGAAAGACCTTTGCCGGATACCAGTTAAAATATAAAAACACCATCAAAGCAGCGACCATGCATATTGCCAGTATCAAAGCACTCTGCTCCCCCCCCTGAAATGCACAATAGCCGAGGGCGGATACCACCATAATCCCCATTCCAGCTTCCAGGCCGTTATAACCTGCGACCATGTTACAGGCATTTGAAGCTCCCACAATTCCCAGAGGGACTATAATGAGAGGATAGAATATGCCGAAATCAATCGCCCCTACAATCGGCAGGTTCATGGTTGAATGTCCGGCATTGATAACCATCATGGGAAGAGCGGCAAACAGAGTGAATATCGGCTTTTGCCACTGGCGCAGCCCCTTCTTCCAGCCCAATAAGTCATCCATCATGCCGATTATGCACATGCTGAGCACTGTACAGAGCACAGCCAGTATGGCCACATACTCCGGTTCTTTCAGCCAAAATGTCAAAATGCCGATATATATGAGAACTCCCAGAACGAATCCGAAGATCACGCACACGCCGCCCATCTCAGCCACCCTGGGCATGCCGGGCTTATTCATATCAAAACCGAGCAGGCCGATCTCAGGAGCTTTGCGTATCCACTTACGTAATACAATCCATGTGGCAACTGAGCTTACAATAGCAGCTACATACAGAAATCGTTCCATTATTATTAACCAGTTATTTGTACTCTATATTTCAATGTTTCGAATACAAAGTCTTGATATACCTCCAAAGAGCTGTAGCGGGGTATGGACGCCATTTCGGGTGTTATTCTGGGCATAATCCAGGGGATACTGGAATGGCTCCCTGTAAGCAGCCAGGGGCAGAGCATGCTGGCCATGATGCACTGGCTGGGGCTCACACCCAGGGATGCCCTCACCTGCTCTATCTTTCTTCACCTGGGCACCATGCTCGCAGTGCTGATCCGATTCAGACAGGATTTTTTGAAGATCGCCACGGGCATGGACCGCAAACTGACCAGAATAGTCCTGGTCTGTACCCTGTGCACGGGAATCACGGGAATTCCCCTGTACATTCTCTTTATAGAGAGCTTCAGCAGCGGGGAAGAAGCAACCCTGCTCATCGGCGCACTGCTCATAGCCACGGGACTCATGTTGGGTTATAAAGGATCAGGCGGCAGAGAGGCGGAAGAGATGAGCCTCACGGATATGATCCTCCTCGGCCTGGCCCAGGGATTCTCGATACTGCCTGGCGTGTCCAGGTCCGGTACCACTCTGACCCTGCTTCTCTTAAGAGGGCTAAAGCCAGAGGGGGCTCTTGCCCTGTCCTTCATCATAAGCGTGCCTGCGGTCCTGGGAGCTATGATCCTCGACCATACTCCAATTGCCGTTCAATGGCAGACCGCCGCCGCTATGCTGGCATCATCCTTTGCCGCAGGATACTTGACCATGGAGCTTTTGATCAGATCGGCAAGAAGGATAAACTTTTCCCGATTTTGCCTAGCCCTGGGTGCGATCACTCTGCTGCTGAGCATTCTGCTGTGAGCACCTGATCCGAATCCCAGGTGTTGCCTCTAGCTCAAACTAATCCATCAAGCTCATATAGAGACGCCGATATTCATCCAGCATCCTGGCAGCGGATAAGCCCCCAGCCGCGATCTTCGCTCTCCCGGCAAAGGCAGGATAATGGTCCATGACCTCTTTTATAGCATCGATCAGCTCCTCCAGCAATAGACCCTCGATGACCTTGCCGCAGTGATGGTCCTCAATGTAATAGGACATGGGATTGGAGCGGCTTATAAAAACAGGTCTTCCGGCGGCAAGTGCTTCCATCAGAGAGTTCGGATAGGACTTGACCAGATCGGAGGTTGCCGAAAGGACCACAGCTGCATGGCAGCGGGATAAGATCGCAGAAATATCTGTTTTTTCCCTGATTATCTCCACTCGATCGGAGAGCCGCAACGATTGCACCCGGCAAGACCATTCATGATCCAGCGTCCCCCTCCACAGGCAGATCAATCTCATTTTAGGAAGAACTCTCATCACATCCAGGAGAAGGTCAAAGCCCTTGGTCTCAAATTGATCCCCGGTCCAGGGTGCCGATCCGGCGAGAAGGACGAATTCGGATTCCGGTTCTTGCGCTGGAGCAGACTGAATGGAGGAGAGATCTATGCCCGGGCGGATGACATGAACAGGGGAAAATCCCCGGGAATGGAGGATATCTGCTTCCTGAACCGAGCTGACCACCAGGTCACAGGGCGGCAAGGGTCCGGGCAGCTGTTTTGCATCTACACCGGAAATTATTGAATACACTATCGGCCGGGAGAGGAATCGCAGGAAGGAAAAATTCGCCGGATAGGGAAAGAAGAGATGAAATATATCGATATTTTGGTCGTACCTTTTCAATGTGGGAAGCCGCTCCATCCCATATAGGCGCACCGGTATCACGGGCAGGAGAGACCGGGCAGGAGAGAGATTGATCTGAGTGCCATTAAAAAAATTCATAAGAGTTTCAATATCCCTGAAGACACCGTCCGTCCCCGGAATCCTGGGTGGCGGAAAAGGAATGAGATAGAGCACCCTCATCGATTGCCCCTGGCGATCATATCCAATAACCATGATGGAAGGCAGACCCCCTCCGGAGAGGGATCGAACAGTCCGTCGATTTCCCGGTCGGAGAGCTTGCATGCCGCACCGATCCTTCGGCGTTCACGCATTACATGAGGGAGGTGACCGATGAAAGAGAGGTATCCGATAAGGGAGTCGTATGGCCTGCGGTACTGCATCAAAAGCGCAAGCTGTCCTAAAAGAAGGGAGCCCAGATGCCTTAAGAGAAGAGATGATGGAATATTTTTCCCCAAGAGCATTAAGCGGTTTCTTGTCATAAAGCGGATGTAGTCACCCCTGGGAAGGACAGAGCCGTGTCCCTTATGCAATACAACTGCCCTGGAGATAAATATGCATCTATAGCCCAGCAGCCGCCCCCGTAGAGCAAGATCGATGTCCTCCAGATAGCTCACGAACTTCTCATCAAATGCCCCTGTTTCATCGAGAAATACCCGCCGGTACAGTGCCGCCCCAGCACAGGGGGAGAGGACCTCACCGTCCCCGATGATCTCCCTGGCTGGCATCCCATGGCCCCTCTTTAGCCCATGCCCGTACCAGGTGAATATATCTCCCGCATCATCGATCAACATCGGATCATCCAGCTTCAGCATGCAAGAGGCAAGGCACCCTACATCGGAGGGCATCTCATCCATGGCAAAAGCCAGATTACGAATGAATGAGATCGCTGGCACAGTATCATTATTAAGCAAAATGACATATTCTCCGGCCGTCGCCCTGATTCCGGCATTTGCGGCTGCAGCAAATCCCCGATGTTCGACAAGCGATAGAACCCGCACCTCCGGGAATTTCTCTTTCAGATGAGCCAGGGAATCGTCGGTGGATGCATCGTCGACCACCAATACCTCAAAATCCCGCCAGTCCTGCGATCGGAGAGCGTTCAAGCAGCCGTCAAGCCATTTGCATCCATTCCAGTTGGGAATAATCACTGAGATCTTACTGGATGAATAGGCCATTTCGATCTCCAAACCTCCCTTTCACGCCATCCAATAGCCCCAGGCAGAGAGCATGAGCATGTCTTCTATTTCCCTTAAGAAGAGCGATCGTTATCTGCTCAATTCCCCCCAGGATCCATCGCAAATACCAGATGAATCGGGCAGAGCGAAAATGCCTCCTTACATACAGGAATCGGTTTCGCAGGGTATAGTAGCCATACAGGGTATCCCTCATATCCGCGCCCTCATCAGGAGAATGAGATGCCTGGCAGCCGGTATAAACCGCACACATCAAACCCGCTGATCGCACCCTTTTGCAGAAGTCGGCGACCTCTCCACTGAAAAAGAACTCCTCATCCAGCAGTCCTGCCCTTTTGAATGCCTCCCTCCGGGCGAGAAGCACAGATCCAGGAACATAATCCACTGCAATAAGCTCCGAACGGCTACAATTGGGTGAATAGGGAATTCTGGTAGATGAATAGATGCCTATATTTCGCCCTCCTGCATATCTTTTTTTCCCCTCAGCTATCACCGGCCCCACCACCCCCAGATCAGGCGAATGCCTCAAGCACTGCAACAGATCCCTTACACAACCTTCAGCTATCTTTGCATCGTTGTTCAGCAGCATGATATAAGGGGGGCCCTCATCCAATGCCCGGGTAATTCCGGCATTATTGCCGCCGCCATAACCCCGGTTGATCTCGTTAACAATAAGATGGAAATGAGATTCAGAGTTTCTGAGCAGGGAGAGATCCTCCTTTGATGAGCCGTTATCGACAACAATTGGATCTGCTATCCGGCCTGACCACCCAGAGACCATATCCACGCAATTTAGCGTTTCCACCGCATGGTTCCAGTTTATGATTATCACAGCTATTTGAGCATCTTCATCCATTCTATCTCCAGATGATGAGAAGGTCAATCTCTATTCCGGATGAAAGACGGTCCCATAAAAGCATTTCCCAGGAGAATACATGTATAGATAATAACCATTACGGGAACAGACCAGCGGGCCAAGAGGAAGCACTTTAGAGGTGACAATATAAGTATCCTCTCTTCCCCTCTCCAATTGGTGAAGAAGTTCGTCATTGATGGTTGCATACTCCAGATTCCTCTTCGCCCAAAACGATGTCAGCGAGTCGAATTGCCAGTCACTTTTGGGGATATCATCATCCATTATGATCAAGGAGTTACGGCTCGAATTCTCATTGAGGTATAAGCCGATTTGATTCATATCGCGATATCGATCTGATTGATAAAGGAGATCTGCATAATACGAATATGCAGAGGCGCAAACGGAAAAACTTATGATCATTATAAAAAATATCCTCCAATTATCTTTTAAACATTTATATACATTCAACAAGAGAAAGAATACTGCAGATAGGGCGGGAAAGACTATCCAATTGGGGGCCAGATCCCGCAGGGGATTTGCATAGAGGAGGGGAAACTCTTCTGCCATTAAGAGAGGAAAATTGTAAAAGAAGATCGCCGTGATCAGAATTCCCATGACGGATAGCTTCCCGAAGTCTGGATTCTTTTTGCCGTTATGTATTTGATAAAGTCCTACCAGGCCATAGAGAAAGAGGCCGGGGATGATGGGATCGATATACCTTCCATATACCGCCTGTTCCATTTTATACAGGCTGACGGTGGCCATGAATAAGAAAATCACCGAGGCGGATATAAAGTAAATTCCACAGGAATTGAATGCTATCAGGCCCGTTTTCCTGGAAGAGGCAAGAGAGGAAATCTGCACCCGTTTGCCTCCTGGAAGGCCGGACAGGAATATGCCCAATAAAAATATGAAAGCAATATAAAAAAATATGAAGTAAGAATTGATCATCAGATAGGCGACCTCATTCTGGAGCAAAGATAGATAATGCTGCAGATGACCGGTGTCTGTGAGCACCAGTAGAATTAATTGGCCATCGGTGACTGTTCGTTGATGCAGCCAATTCAGATACGAATCTGGCTCTGATAAGGTGAAAAGCTTCATTGAGGCGAATAATGCCACCAGGAAAATTATAAAAGCAATAATTATTCTATTAGATAACTTTGATAAGAGATGGCCAGGTCGCCGCCCTGAAAGGAGGTAGTATGCCACAGAGACTGCCATCGCCACGAGCAAGAATATGCCATTATGTCTGGAGAAAAAGAGCAAAAAAGCGGATGTGATGGCCAGAATAATCCAGGGTAGCTTATTATTTTCATAAGCCTCGAGCAGAAACCACAGGCTGAATATGAATAGGGGGGTAAACAGGTTTTCGGTCATAATCACAAAGCTGTACAGGCTCAGAGAGGGCAGAACAGCAATAGTTAAGGCACCCATAAATGAGAAGTCATCGGGACAATATTTATTTAAAATGAAATATGATGGAAAGATTATAAGAGATGACAGAAGGCTGTTTATTAGCAAAATCATATGGTATACAGCCATTTTATCATCCGAAAATAGATAAGCAATCGATATAACCGCTGGATACGCCGGCGGAAGACTGGAGTGATTGGATCCAAGGATATCCGCAGCCATCCTGACGTAGATAGCTTCGTCCGGAAATATCCAAGGGGAATGAAACCTCAAGGATAGAAGAATTTTCAAAGTTACCAGAACGCAAAAAGAGAGTGCCAGCTGGAATCTTATGCTTTTGATTGCAGTCTTGATATCCAACATCATAGCGGATTGATCCGAGGATTTATTTAATTGGTTGCGGTTATCATCCGATCGTACTCTTTCAAGACCTCTTCAGTCTTTCCCATCGCCATGATCTTCCCACTATTTAAGAGCAAAGATCTATTGCATAGCTGCCGCACTGTGCCCAAAGCATGTGATACCAGCAGGATGGTCTTCCCAGCCCTGCGGATCTCATCGATCTTCAGCTCACATTTCCTCTGGAAGGCCTCATCGCCCACGGAGAGGACCTCATCCACCAGCATGATCTCCGGATCGGTATGGATCGCAGTCGCAAAGGCCAGCCGCACATACATGCCCGAGGAGAAGTTGCGCAGTTTCATATGCTCGAATCGTTTCAGCTCGGCAAAGTCCATGATCTCCTCATAACGGCAGCTCACCTCTTTGCCGGTCAAGCCCATGATGGCACCATAAAGGTAGACATTATCCCTGGCAGAAAGCTCTGGCTGGAAACCCACTCCCAACTCCAGAAACGGCGCTATTTTCCCGTTTATCTCGATCCGTCCGTCATCTGGATAGAGGACGCCAGCCAGGACCTTGAGAAGAGTGCTCTTGCCGCTGCCATTCGGTCCGATAACTCCGAATGTCTCTCCCTGCTTGACGGAAAAGCTCACATCATGAAGGGCAGAGAACTCCTCATAGCCGCTGCCCCTTCCCCGGAATAGACCGATCAGGTTCTCATAAACGGTGCGTTTCTTTTCTTGAGGTATTCTGAACCTCTTGGAAAGGCGCTCCACAACAACGGCATTATCGTCAAGCTCAATCCCGCCCCTGGATCGTCTGATGCCCCTTAGCATCAGATTTCCTCCGCGAATCTGCGTTCGAGCCGGTGGAATATGTATGAGCCGCTGATCGCCATGATAAGCCCTACGGAAAGGGTAAAGGCAACAGATACCAAAGAAGGCAGTTGGTGATACAGCAGAACATTGCGGTACATCTGAATTATCCCTGTCAGGGGATTTAGCATATAATAATTCAAATATTCAGTAGGAACTGCGGATAATGGATACACAATCGGGGAAAGGAAAAATCCCATCTGGATAATCACATTCCAGATCTGAGTAAGATCTCTGTAATAGACATAGAGGGCGGCAAGGATCAGACTCATTCCATAGACGATAAGGAAATAGATGGCGGAAATTAAGATGAAGAAGGGTATGTACGGCGATGGTCCTGCGCCCAGCACAATGACGAAAGGAATCAGCACCAGGAACTCCATCAGCGAGCTTATAAAAGAAGACAGAGTTGTGCTCAGCACCAGCCCCTCTCTGGGGATGAAGATCTTTGTCACCAGGCTCGAATTGCTCACAATAGCGCTCATAGCGGCAGAGGTTCCATTGGCAAAAAAGCGCCAGCTTATCACCCCAATCAGAAGGTAGAGCGCGAAGTGCTCCTCCGTCGCCCGAAACGCATTGGAAAAGACCACATACAGGATTATCATCAGCAGCAGGGGATTCAGCATAGACCAGGCAAATCCCAGAACTGAACTCTGATACTTCACCTTCAGATCACTTATGGTGAGGATCTTTATTAGCTCCCTATACTCCACAAACCACATCTAATGCCTCTTGATCTCTGCCCAGCTATAAACAAACCTGCGGATCTCGTCAAAAGAAGCCTTTCTTATCACATCTCTTCTCTTTCTCAGCATCCTTTGCAGACCCTTCGTCGCGTCTATCTTCGACTTAAGGATGACCCTTCCCTGACCGCGCAGAGCATAGTAGGGGATGGTCGCCAGATTTCTGGCCAGGATAAAAGGCAGAGAAGTGATCAGGAGCCGAACAGGAAAATCCTTGACCGGATACCAGATTATGTTCCGGTTGCCGTAGTAAACCGCCAGATCCGATCCCACTCCGGCCGTCTTTCCGTGGTGGTGAATGGCCACCGCTCCTGGCACATACATGCATCTCCAGCCGGCCAGACGGGCACGAAAAGCCAGGTCCACGTCCTCCAGATAGAGAAAGAAATCCTCGTCGAACCATCCGATCTCATCCAGCATCTCCCTCCGGTAGAGGGCCGCTCCCGCGCAGGCCCCAAAGACCTCCTCTGCCGAATCGTACTGCCTCCGATCCGGCTCGAGCATCCCCCGGTCCCAGGCCGCCCCGCTCCTGGATATGCATATCCCTGCGGAGTTGATCCGCCCGTCAGGGTACAGCATCTTGGCAGCGCAGATCCCGACCCGGGCATCGGCCATGGGCCGGACCAACTCCTCTATCAGCCGGCGGTCAGCCACAGCATCGTTGTTCAGGGTGAGGATATACCTCCCTTTTGCCGCCCTGATCCCGACATTGGTCCCGCCGGCGAACCCCAGATTCTCTCCGTTTTCCACCAGCCGGACCCAGGGATACTGCGCCCGGACATACTCGGGACTGCCATCACTTGATCCGTTATCGACCAGTACCACCTCGGAGGGGGAATAGGTCTGGGTGGCCAGAGAGGAAAGACAGGCATCAAGAAGGCTTTTGCCATTGCAGTTCAGCACTATTACGCTTACCAGTTCCATCTTTGATCCCCACTTCCATTAAAGCGATTTCCGGTAGACCCTTTCGATCTGTTCCGCCGTTCGATCCCAGCTATACTTTTCCCGGGCGAGCTTCATGCCCTCCTGGCCCATCCTCTCCGCCAGGTCATCATCCTCCAGGATGGTGAGAATGGAAGCTGCCAGGCCCTGGGCATCGTTTGGCCCCACTACCATTCCTGCCCTATGCTCCGTTATGTCCCCGGCCATGCCCACGATCTCTGTGACCACCACCGGCCTCCTGCAGGCCATGGCCTCCAGGGGGACAATTCCGAAACCCTCCCTGGCAGGATCGGTGGAGGGGAGGACAAAGAGCTTGCAGCCGTTATAGTACTCGACCAGCTTTTCGGTGGGGATAAAACCGGCGAAGAGCACATTATCTCCGATGCCTATAGATTCTGCCACCTGGCGGTAATAGTCCAGCAGACGCCCACCGCCGCCCACGATCAGCCGCACGGCTGGCAGTCTCTTCTTCAAGATCTTCAGGGCAGCGAATAGGACCTCCAGGCCCTTATACCGGTGAAACTCATCCAGGACGCTGAGAAAAAAAATATCCCCCTTAATGTCGACCGCCTGGGGCCGGAAGGCCTCGATGTCTATGCCCAGGGGTATGAAAAATACCTTCTCGCTGCAATCCCTGAGATGGGGTGAGACATAACGGTCCCTGGTAACAATGATTCTTTCTGCGGACCTCAAGAGCAGCCTGAGAGCAGTTCGATTGTAGATGCGGGCGACCTGCCCTGCCCACCCCTCGCCCACGATGTCGTTGTGATATGTGAGGATCAAAGGCCTTCCCTTCAGCTGCGAGATCAGGCCGCTCCAGTCAGCGCTCCAGGGTGTGGGAAGATGGGTGTGAAGGATATCAAAATCCTCTCTCCAGAGGGCCAGGGGCAGGGAAGGAGTGATGCTGGTATTGGCTATATGTCCCCTGCTTTTCAGGGTCATAGTGCGTACCCGCCCATCAACCTCGTTCTCTCCCGGACGGTCTGCACAGATCACTCCCACATCATGCCCCATACCGGCGAGCTCGCGGGATAGATTGCGCACATAGCTCTCCACCCCGCCGGTGGCAAAGAGCCTCACCGGAGTCTGCAGTATTCTCATATCACCTATCAAAAGAGATCAAAGGCAAGGGCGAATCAGTAGAACCCTAAAAGCTGCTCGATCCCGTCCTCCAGGCTGAACTTCGACTTGAAGCCGATTATACTCTCTGCTTTATCAGTGTCAGCGCGAGTGTGCATGACATAGTTTTTTATGGGGTTCTGGACATACTCTGCCTCTGCCGACCGGCCCATCTTCCGGCTCAGTAGCTCGATCACCTCATTGAAGCTCCAGGACTTGCCAGTGCCCACATTCACTATGCCATGGTAATCTGAATCCATGGCCAGGCGCATTGCCCGCACCACATCCAGCACATAGGTGAAATCCCTGCTCTGGGTTCCATCCCCGTATATCAGCGGCCTTCTCCCCGTCTTCATCTCCTGGAGGAACTGGGTGACCATGTTCGCATACTGCTTTTTTGCCCCCTCCCGGGGGCCGTAAACGGAAAAGAACCTCAGGCCCACAGAGCTTATGCCGTAAAGCCTCTGATAAAGCTGGGCCATTCTTTCCATGGCCAGCCGGGCCTCGGTGTAGTAGTCGGTCACCTCAATAGTCATATCCTCGCGGTGGGGAGGCAACAATCCGCTATAAAGAGAGGATGAGGAGGCATATACCACCCGCGATCCCGACCTTCTGGCCAGCTCGAAGACAGAGACAAAGCCGTTGATCGCCTCCCCCACCAGGTTTGGATCTTTCCTGTACATGGGCGAGGACGAGGGTATCCCCAGATGGTAGATCCTCTGGGGATCAAGGTCCATATGGGGAAGATCATTGCAGCTTCCCTGGACGAGCTGCAGGCGGCCTTTTAATCCCGCCAGGTTACTCGGACTGCCGGTATGCATATTGTCCAGGACCACCACCTCGTCTCCTGCCGCTAAGAGGGCTTCCACCAGATTCGAGCCGATGAAACCTGCCCCGCCTGTTACCAGTGTGCTCATAACCATCCGTCTCCTTTGCAGTCTGCTATAGCTAGCCCTCGACCGTCATGGACCGCAGAACCTCAACCGCACAATCCACTCTGCGTCGCATCCCGACCAGGTCCTCCTCTTCCTCAGCGATCATCCTCTTCCGCTCCTCGATCATCCTTGCCGTTTCCCCGGGAGCGGGGCCGCCGGTGTTCGCCCGCAGGGCCACATTGCTCCCTGGGTCCAGCGACCGAGCCAGATCGCTCTCGGAAAAACCCCGTTCGCTAACCGGAAAGCCAGCGATCTCGGCGGAGATATCGTCCATCTGGGCCAGGGTTGGCTGGCCGCCCGCGGCCGCAATCCGGCCCACGATGCTGTGCGCAGTGCGAAATGGCATGCCGGTGATCCTCACCAGGGAGTCGGCCAGTTCAGTGGCGGTGGAAAATCCCCGGCCTGAGCTCTCCTCCAGACGCTGCAGATCAAAATGCAGGGAGGAGAGGCAGCCCTCCAGGATTCTCGCTGTGCTGCGGGTCCAGTCCATGCCTCTCCAGAGGTGAGGCGTCACCTCCTGGAGGTCCCGGTTGTAGCTCATCGGCAGGGCCTTGCAGATGGATAAAGCAGCTACAAGAGACCCAATAACCGATCCGGCCTTGGAGCGGGCCAGCTCGGCGGTATCCGGGTTCTTCTTCTGGGGCATGATGGAGCTGGTGGAGGCATAGAGGTTATCCAGCTCCAGATAACCGAACTCAGAGCTGGACCAGAGGATCAGCTCCTCTGCCAGACGGCTCATGTTGACCATGGCGATGGAGAGGGCGGCTACAACCTCCAGGATGAAGTCCCGGCTGGAGACGGCATCCATGCTGTTTTCCACCAGGCCGTCAAAGCCCAAAAGCTCGCCCGTCCTGGCCCGGTCGATATCAAATCCGGTGGAGGCGAAGGCCGCTGCTCCCAGGGGGCTGAGATTCACCCTTTTATATGCGTCCTTCAGCCGGGCCAGATCCCGAAAAGCGGCATCGGCATGAGCGAGGAGGTGATGGGCCAGGGTGGTGGGCTGGGCATGCTGGGTGTGGGTGAAGCCGGGGATGAGACTATCCTTATGATCCGCCGCCAGCCGCACCAGCGTCCGGATGAAAGCCAGCTCCTCGGCCAAGAGAGAGAGCAGTTCCTCTCGCAGAGCGATGCGAATGCAGGTGGCCACCTCATCGTTGCGCGACCGGGCGGTATGCATCCTCCCCCCCTCCGGACCCACCCGGGCGATGACCGCCGCCTCAATCGCCTCGTGGATATCCTCTCCCGCCCCCAGGGGCAATCCCTCTTCGATCTCCTCAAGTGCGGCAACGATCTTTTGGCAGAGGTCATCGGATATCAGGCCCTGCTCGTTCAGCATCACCAGGTGGGCTCTGTCCACCAGCAGATCAGCGAGAAAGATCCTCTCATCCGCCTTCCGGCTGGACAGATACTCTAAAATCTCCTCGCTGACATCCCCTAAACGCTGATCCCGGAACATATCAGGTGGTATAGTTGGCGTTCACATTCACATATTCATGGGTCAGGTCACAGCCGAAGCTGCGTGCACTGGCCCCTCCCAGGCCCAGGTCGATGTTGATTATGATCTCCTCCCCGGACATGATCTCCCGCGCTCGATCCAGGACCTCCTTTGCGATCCGGCCCCTCCGGACTAAATCGACCTTCTGCCCCGAGCCCTCCAGACCGAGGGTGATCAGCTCCGGGTCCATCTCTGCTCCGGAGTAGCCCACAGCACAGACTATCCTCCCCCAGTTGGGATCGGCACCGTAAACTGCCGTCTTGACCAGGCTGCTCCTTGCCACTGCTTTGGCCGCCCGCCGGGCGTCGGCCTCATTGCGGGCCCCCGTGACACGGGTCTCGAAGAATTTGCTCGCTCCCTCCCCGTCCCTGGCCATCTGCCGGGCCAGGTCTGTGCAGACGTACCTCAAGGCCTCCTGAAAATCCTCCATCCGGCCCTGCGCCCGTCCGGTGGCGGTGAGAAGGACGGTATCATTGGTGCTGGTGTCCCCGTCCACGGTGAGCATATTGAAGCTATCCCGGACGGCATCCGCCAGGCAGGCCTTCAGGACATCCGGGGAAAAGTCGGCGTCGGTGAACAGAAAGCAGAGCATAGTGGCCATGTTTGGCTCTATCATCCCCGCGCCCTTGACAATTCCTGCCACCCGCAGACCCCGATGCTCCACCGCCACCTCCTTCTCCCTGGTGTCAGTGGTCATGATCGCCCTTTCCGCCTCTAGGCCAGCCTCTCCATCCGATCGCAAACGCCCTTTTGCCTCCTGGAAGAGCTGGCTGATCATATCCATATCCATATACCGGCCTATCACCCCGGTTGAGGCCACAGCGATCTTCTTCTCATCGGTTTTGAGAAATCCGGCCAATAGAGCAGCCATCGCTCGCGCATCCTCCATACCCTGGGGCCCGGTGTAAGCGTTTGCACATCCGCTGTTGGCGATTATTCCGTCCAGGTGACCTCCTGCCAGGTGCTGGGCAGTGACCGCCAGGGGCGCAGCCCGGACCCGGTTGGTGGTGAACATACCGGCAGCCGCTCCGGAGGCGGCGAAGAGAGCCAGGCCGTACCTGCCCGTCCGCACGCCGCAGGCCCGGACGCCTTCAATGGCGCAGATCCCGCCTTCAATCCTCTGCATGAGCCATCCCCAGACCGGATATGATGTCGCCCCTGGTCACAATACCTACCAGCCGGCCTTCCTCGACCACCGGGAGACGGTTGATCCGGTGGCGGGTCATCACACTCGCCGCCTCCTCGATGGAATCGTCCGGCCCGATCTCATGCAGGTTTCGGCTCATCACATCTGCCACCTCCTTATTCGGGATCTCCTTCAGACTGGACTGCATCCTCTCCCACTTCACCAGGTCGCGGAAGGGAATCTCGAATATCTCAAAAGGGCTGGGTAGCCACAGGCTCCCCTCCGACTCATCCTCTACCGATAAGAGGCGGAGGAGGTCGGACTCGGATACAATTCCCACCAGCCTCTCTCCATCCAAAACCGGCATACCGCTGATCCTGTTCTCCCGGAGAAGCCTGGCCGCCTCGCTCACATTCGCCGAAGCCTGCACTGTGACCGGCATGACGTTCATCACATCTCTGACCTTCATCTGTATCCACCTCTTCTCGCGTTCTGCCTCTCCTAAGGCAGCATTCCCGGAAACCACAGGCCTGTCCTCTGGTCCAGACCTGCCATGAGGTTCATGTTCTGGATGGCCTGGCCGGAAGCTCCCTTCACCAGGTTGTCTATAGCCGATACCACCACCATTCTGTCGCTATCCTTCTCCGGCTCGAAGCTTATATCGCAGAAGTTCGAGCCCCGAACGGCAGACAGACGGGGGACTGAATCCGCCAGGCGGACGAATGGTGCATCCTTATAGAAATCGCCGTATATCCGGGCCACTGCCTCCTTATCCTGCAGGGTCTCTGCTGCCCCCTCCCGGGCAAAGACATGAGCAGTGGTCAGGATGCCCCGCACCGAAGGTATCACATGGGGGGTGAAGTTCACTCTGATCCCGGGCGAGAGATGTCCCAGCTCCTGCTTTATCTCCGGGACGTGACGGTGAGAGGTGATCTTGTAGGGAATCACATTCTGGGACATATTGGGATAGTGGCTGGTCTCTGTAGGTTCCATTCCTGCACCGGATATTCCCGACTTGGAGTCGTAGACCACCCTATCCACCAGGCCGGCATGGGCTAAAGGAGCCACGGCCAGGATAGCCCCGGTGGGGTAGCATCCGGGGTTGCCGATTAGCGATGCTTTTGCCACCTCGGGATGAAGCTCAGGCAGGCCGAAGACAGCATCCCTCGGAGCGCGATGTTTCATGCCATAGGTCTTCTCGAAGACATCCACCGGCAACCTGTAGTCGGAGGAGAGGTCGATCACCCGCGTTCCGGCGTCCAGCAGGTCCGGTACCCAGTCCATGGCCGTCCCATGAGGAACGCCGGTGAAGATAAAATCGCAGCGCTCAGCCGCATCCTTTGCATTTAGCGCCTCGAAATTCAGAGAATAAATGCTCTTCAGATGAGGATGAACCAGGCTCACGGGCTTTCCCGAAAGCTTGCGGGAGGTGACCAGTTGGACATCGACCTCGGGATGGTTCGCCAGGAGACGCAAGAGCTCCCCACCGGTGTAGCCCGATCCACCGACAATTCCTACATCTATCATAAGGCTGCAAAAGATCTACTGATATAAATTCACCGCGGCTAATAGCGGCGGAAGGAAAGAGAGAGATGGAATAGCTCATCGGCAATCCTCTCAATCCTCGCCCTCTGATCAAGGCTGGCCAGCCAGCGCTCCGGTATCCAGCCGGATCCATAAGCAGCGCCGAAGAGGTTTCCAGCGATTGAGGCGATGGAGTCGGTGTCTCCTCCCCCGCTGGCGGCAGCAATCAGCCCCTCCTCCGGCTCGAGCCCCACGAAGCAGTAGAAGGCACTGACCACCGTCTCCCTGGCCAGAGGGGAATTCCCGATGCATCTCAGTGCCACCTCCGGAGGAAGAGGGAGAAGGTCTCTGATCCAGAGGAGCCGACAGCCCAGGTCCTGATCCAGCCTGCCCGCCTGGCGGGCGGCACCCTCCAGGATCTTCTCTTTAGAGAGGTTTAAAAGGCCCAGGGCCACGCCGGCCGCCACGGCGACCGCGCCTGCCCGTGAGGCGGGAGCGGTATGGGTGGGCAGGCTCTGCAGGTCGGCGTAGCTTCTGACCAGGCCCAGGTCGGCATGATAGAGAAGCCCAATGGGAGCGGCACGCATGGCCGATCCGCATGTCGGTATGCTTATGCCCGACTCCTGCCAGGGTAGGCCATGGATCATGCTCTCCACTGCAGAGCGGGTGGCAAATCCCACTCCGTTGCCGAGCCTCTCGTCTTTGCACCAGGTCGACCCCCAGCTCATGAGCTTATCCGAAAATCCGTTTGCGGAAAAGCCCCAGTGTTCAATGAGCGACTCGGCCAGCATCAGAGTCTCTTCTGTATCATCTGTCACCTGGCCGGGCCGGTGGAAAGCATGAAAATGCCCCACCGGGGCGGGCAGCATATCCTCTATCCGCCCGAAGAGGGATTGAATCTCAAAAGCACTATACCCCTCTGCAGGCATCCCCAGGGCATCTCCCGCTGCGCCCCCCAAAAGGCAGCCTCGAAAGCGGTCCAGGAGATCCAATTCCGCCATTATCCGGCCAGCATCCGGATCAGGCCGGTGGCATCCACCCTGCCGTATCCACCCTGCTCTGCCGACTGCTCATCAAATCGGTCCACGCCATCCGGTTCGATGTTCTTTCCCATGATCACAAAAGGAACCGGCTCCTTGCTGTGGGTCTTGATGGATATGGGAGTGGCATGATCGGGCAGGAGGAGAATGCGCCACTCCTCTCCGCTCTTATCCAGCTCCTCGACGGCCGGGCCCACCACCTTTCGGTCTAAAAGCTCTATCGCCCGGATCGTCCCCTCCAGGTCGCCCGCATGACTGGCCTCGTCCGGGGCCTCGACGTGCAGATAAGCGAAGTCGTGGCGGGCCAGGGCATCAACCGCCCCCGTCACCTTGCCCGGGTAGTTGGTGTCTATGGTGCCCGTGGCCCCGGGAACATCGATCACCTCCAGTCCGGCATAAACGGCAATCCCCCGGAGGAGATCCACCGCCGAGATCATGGCCCCGGTCAGGCCGTACAGATCGAAAAATGAGGGCATCGATGGCGCCGGCCCCTGGCCCCACAGCCAGATGGCGTTCGCCTGCCTCTTGTTCTCCCTGATCCTTTGCCGGTTCAGGGGATGGCGGGCCAGGACGGGTTGGGCCGCTTCCATAATCTCCAGGAGCTGCTCCGCCCCCTCCCCTTGCGGTAGATAGCTGGCCACCGGCTGGTCGCTGATATCATGAGGGGGAGTGCAGATCGCCCCCGCTCCCTTTTGCAGGACCAGAAGATGACGGTAGCTGACCCCGGCATACAGCCTCTCTTCGGGCATCAGGGGCTTTAAGGCCCCGATGAGCTCTTTCGCCTCCTCGGTGCTGATATGCCCGGCGCTGTAGTCTTTCATTATGCCGTCTTCTATGGTGACCAGGTTGCAGCGAAAGGCGATATCTCCAGGGTCCAGGTGCACTCCCATGGAGGCCGCTTCCAGCGGAGCCCGGCCGGTGTAGAACCGACGGGGATCATAGCCGGCCACCGAGAGATTGGCCACATCGCTTCCGGGGGGAAATCCATCCGGGACGGTCAGTGCCAGCCCGCTCCTGCCAAGCCTTGCCAGTCGGTCCATATTGGGCTTTTCTGCCACCTGTAGCGGGGTTTTGCCCTGCAGCTCCTCCAGGGGGAGATCGGCCATTCCGTCCCCTAAAATCACCATCAGCTTCATGTTTAAAACCCATTCATCGCTTCTTCTTCGTGGCCGCTTCTCGAGCCTCGCGATCGCTGATCTCTGCCAGATGCTTGTTTAAAACCTTGGCCAGCTGGTTGAGCTTGACCCGGTTGCAGGTCGTGCCCCTGGTGATACCGGTGACCAGGTCTACCACCTCGCCCAGGGTCTCCGTCTTCTGCCGGGGAGGCTTGACCAGTCTGGTCTTCACCCCCTCCTTGGCGAAGTCCTCCAGGTCCATGGGGCACTGGGCCACCACCACTGCCGGAATATCCACCTGGGCGAGGATCTCCTTCACCTTGAAGACGACATGGGAGCGGACGTTGCCCATGTGGAAGACGGCGATCTTGTGGCGCGCTACCTGCTCTATCTCCTTTTCCGATAGGCCGAAGGTCGGTCCATAGCCTCGCGATCCCTGGGGGAAGCTATCCGGAACCCCGGTCCCGGCATCCAAGACCAGTACGCTGGTCTGGATTCCCTCCCGGCGCAGGCCGTATGTCATCTCGCAGACGGGTTTGGTGATATGCCGCCGTCCCGGAGACATGGCGATGGCGATAACGTCTGGCTTTGTCGCTTCAGAGAGGGTTCCCCTCTGGGCCAGCCCGCCTCCTTTGGCCAGACCCATGCTCTCCCGGCAATCGACCACTTGAGTTGTCCTGCCAATCATACCCCTCACACAGCCGGGATGGGATATAGACCTGACGAACTGCCCAGGGAGGGAGATATTTAAGCTGGAGCTACCAGCAATCATCATGCTCCACTTCATAGGTCTGGGTCTTTACGACGAGCGGGACATCTCTCTCAAAGGGCTGGAGGCGGTCCGCTCAGCGGATGCCGTGTATGCCGAATTTTATACCTCCCGGCTGATGGGAAGCAGCCGGGAGAGGATGGAGGCGCTCTACGGAAAGAAGATCCAGATCCTATCGCGAGAGGAGGTAGAGGTGGACCCCGCCTGGCTGGAGGAGGCAAGAGAATTGGAAGTAGCCTTCCTTTGCGGAGGAGATGCCATGGTCTCCACCACCCACCTGGACCTGAGGCTGAGAGCGATCAAGATGGGGATCGGGACCGATATGATCCATGCCAGCTCTATCGTCACCGCTGTATCCGGCCTGTGTGGACTGCAAAACTACCGCTTCGGCCGGTCGACCACCATTCCCTTCCCCTATATCGCCCGCGGGCACAGGATCGTTCCCCAAACCCCCTACCAGGTGCTGAGGGAGAACCGGGAACGGAATCTTCACACCATGCTCTTCCTGGATATCCATACCGATCCCGCGGAGAGGTATATGACCATAAATGAGGGGGCCGGCCTTCTCCTGGAGATGGAGGCCGGTTCGAAAGGGAGCGGCCTGGAGGAGGCGGTTGGGGTGGGCATTGCCAGGGCAGGCTCTACCGATCCCACTGTCAAGGCCGACCTCCTCCCCCGGCTCCTGGACCACGACTTCGGCGGTCCCCTGCATATCCTGGTCATCCCGGCAGAGCTGCACTTCATGGAAAAAGAGGCTTTGAAGATCCTGGCGGATCTGCCGGCCACGAAAAGCTATTAATAAGCCAGGGGCGTTCGTCCGCCCATGCGGGAAGAAGGCAGACAGAAGATGAGGCTCGGCCTGACCACAGAGTTCGATGCCGCCCACAGCCTGCCCGGCTATCAGGGGAAATGTGCCTGCATGCACGGCCATACCTACCAGGTAGAGATGGTGGTGGAGGGTGAGGTGGGCCCGAACGGCTTCGTCATGGACTTCTATGAGCTCAAAAAGATCCTGGGCTCTGCTATTGAGCCGCTCGACCACAGCTGTCTTAACGATATCCTCCCCAATCCCACTGCAGAGAAGATCGCCCAGTGGATCGCAGAGCGGCTGAAAAAAGAGATAGAGCCAACATCGATCAGGCTCTGCTCCCTCAAGCTCTGGGAAGGGAAGAACAAGTGGGTATTGATAGACTGAGGCCTGTAGCAGATCTGCTGGCGTCAGCCGGATTGCCCTTCACTCGGAGGAAAACTCCCAATTGCTTACTGCTTCTGGATTCTCCTTGAGTTCCTTCAACCTCAAACGGCTCTGCTCCTCGTAGTACTTCTTGTATTTCTCTTCTCGGCCACTATTATTCCATTCAGCAAGCTTTCTGTCCAGGGCCTCGAACATGTACTTCTCGACCGCCCGGACGGTCTCCAGGTCCCCCCTCAGAACCAGAATCTCTCTGTCCATCACCTCTCCGGTCATATCCATCTTGCCCGGTCGCAATACAGGCTCGACATCGAACTTCTCCACCAGTTCGCGTATTACACTAACCGGCATGCTCAGGGGTACGGCCAGATCATAGAGGCCTTTCAGATCCTCTCTGTTCCCGTCCGTCTTTTCAGCATCATCATTTTCAATATTGGTAGAGTCCATAAGCACCAGGACGGTAATCCTCCTGCCTTGATTTAAGGCTGTCGAGGAAGTGGATAGCTGACCGCACCCGCCCAGCCGGAGAAAGGCCCCGGAGGGGGAGGAATCCCAAAGCCGCGCCAATATACCCATCAGGAGCTTTTTTTTGCAGAATAGCCGGCGGTATTTTTTGCCCTCCAGGCAGGGAAACAGTTATTAATGGGATCAGCAATGCAGTGAGCGGACCGGGCCCGTAGCTTAGCCAGGTTGAGCGCACGGCTGATAACCGTGAGGTCACGCGTTCAAATCGCGTCGGGCCCATCATTTTTTCTAATCAAATGCGTGTGGATTTGGTCTCTCGCCGTCTCATTATGGTTCATCAGCCCAGAAGGTGATTCAAAACGTTTATGAGGATAGAACGGTCTTGTGGGCTCTGATGTCTAAGAGATCCGTAGGTAAGGGTGATGAAGGCAAAAAAACCGCGGCTCCTGGCCAGCAGGCCAGGCCGCAGGATGTTCCTGCAGTCCCCCTGGAAAAGAAGGCCAAAGCAAAGAGCGCTGCCGGCATCTGGCAGAACAACGATGTTCTCCTTTACATAGGGTTGGTTGTGACTGCTGCCGTCTCCCTCTTTTTGCGCACCTATTACAACTGGAAGTACGTATTCACAGATAATGGCGTTGTCTTCAGCAGCGAGACTGATGCCTGGTATCACATGATGCTGGCCAAGGGAGTGGTGATCAACCATCAGAGGCTGTGGTTTGATCCCATGACCAACTTCCCCACCGGGACGACATTGCATTTCGGTCCCTTCCACAGCTGGGCGATTGCCATAGTCTCCGAGATCCTGGGGCTGGGCAATCCCAGCATGCACCTGGTGGACACTGTTGGCGCTCTCATGCCTGCCGTCCTGGGAGCCCTGCTGGTCTTTCCGGTCTACTTCATCGGAAGGGAACTGTCAGGGAAGAGCTGTGGCCTGATAGCGGCTTTGATTGTGGCCGTCATTCCCGGCCAGCTGTTCAACCGCACCACATTGGGATTCACCGATCACCACGCGGCGGAGATCCTGCTCAGCACTGTAGCCATGATGTTCCTGCTCCTGGCTCTGCGCTCCGGAAGGCGGATGACCTTCGACGCTCTGAGAGAGGACTGGTCAAAATTCAAGATGCCACTCGTCTACTCCTTCCTGACAGGGATATTCCTGGGCCTGTATATCGATGCCTGGTCGTCCGGATTCCTGTTCGTGGGAGTGATACTGTTCTTCGTCTTCTGGCAGAGCATCTTCGAGCACCTGAAGGGAAGAAGCGTTGAATACCTGAGCATCATCACGACCATCGCCTTCCTGGCGGCGATCATTCCTCTCCTCCCCTTCGTCAAACCCTACTACGGATTCAACCACTATTACTACAGCCTCTTCCAGCCCACCATCCTCCTGATTGGTGCAGCAGCAACACTGGTCTTCGCCTTTCTCTCCCGCTATCTCACAAAGAGCGGCCTGGCCAGATACTACTATCCGGGAGTCCTTGCGGGCGCAATTGCCCTTGGCACCTTGATATTCTATGCCATCCTTCCCAATTTCACTCAGCCTCTGTTGATAGGGATATTCAATATATTCCAGCAGAAGACGGGCGGGGCGGCCACTGTGGGCGAGGCCTCATCTCTGTTCGCCAACGGCCTGGGCAGCGTCCTCTCCTGGTTCCCGGGCATAGGCTTTGTGGAAGGTTTCTTTTCCATCCAGATCAACAGCTGGATCGCCCTTCTCCTGACCACATTCACTTTCGCCCTCCTGGCGATCATCCTGCTCGCAGCCCGGAATATCAAGAATCCAAGAGCAGCGGATATAGCAGTGCTATCGTGGTCCCTGATCATGCTGGTCTTGGTCTTGGCCCAGAACAGGTTCGCCTATTACTATGGAGTCAATGTGGCTATATTGACTGCATTCCTGGTGGCATGGATCCTGCAGAAGCTGGGAATCGATGATCTGGATCTGGATATCATCAGCCAGAAGGAGCGCTCCCAATCGGTAAAGCCAATCCTCAAGGTAGTTGGCGCAGCCATATTGATCTTCGCATTGATTGTAATGCCCAGCATGAGCTGGAGCTCTTATTTTGCCCGTGGAGCAGGCGGCCCGGATGGGGACTGGCTGACCTCCACCGCCTGGCTGGAGAACAATACCCCTAGCCCGGGAATGGAATTGTATGAAAAGTACCAGCGCCCAGTAGAAGGGAAGTATCAGTATCCGGATTCCGCTTATGGCATCATGTCCTGGTGGGATTACGGCCATCTGATCGAGGTGGTGGGGCACAGAATTCCCAATGCCAATCCCTTCCAGCAGGGTATAGGCAGCGTCACACTGGGAACGCCGGGGTCATCACCCTTCTTCCTGGCGGAGAATGAGACCCAGGCGGAGAAGGTGCTCGCGGAACTGGATCCGAACCGGTCTCCCTATATGAACACCAAATATGTGATGGTCGACCAGCAGATGGCCACAGGAAAGTTCCATGCCATGGCTGCCTGGAGCGGCATATCCAACTCCAATTATGTGGGCGGATTCCTGCAGGAGCAGGGAGATGCTTATGGCCAGTTCCAGCTCTGGAGAGAGCCCTACTTCAAGTCCATGACGGCGAGAATGTTCTTCTTCGATGGAACCGAGTCGGCAGGAAACCAGGGGATCGGACTGGCCTATCAGCCGGTGGAGATTGCAGAAGGGATGGTGGTTCCCGTCCTGGCTGAGGCTCCCAAGATCTCCAGCAACCGCACCGAACTGGAGGAGTTCGTCCGAACAAGCAAAGAGAAAGGGTACCTGGCAGAGATCGGCTCCACCAGCCCGGCCACCTCCGCCGTCCCCCTGGAGGCCCTGCAGCACTTCCGGCTGGTGCATGAGTCAGAGACCCCGGTCACCACCAGCGGCCAGAAGTGGGTGAAGATCTTCGAGAATGTGCCGGGAGCAGTGGTCAGAGGAAGCGCCCCGGCAGGAACCAGAGTTTCTGCCACTGTGGACATTCTGACCAATCAGAACAGGATCTTCGAGTACAGACAGTCCAACATCACCGACTCCGATGGCCAGTTCGTCCTGGTTCTGCCTTACTCAACTGATGGCCCCATCAATGGCGGCACTCAGTTCGACACCATGCCGCAAGGAAACTACACCCTGACCGTGGGAAGCACTGCCTACGGCATGAGGGTGCCTGAGGGGTACGTCCAGGAAGGAGCGACCATCAAGGTATGAAGCTCCTGGAGGAGATGAGCTGGCCGCAGATCGAGGAGGGCCAGAAGGATAGCAGGACGGTGATCCTGCCGGTGGGGGCGACGGAGGAGCACGGGCCCCACCTCCCCGCATTCACCGACACCATCGAGGCCCTGGAGACGGCGCGGGCTGCTGCCCAAAGAAGGGATGTCTTCCTCGCTCCGCCGATCCACTACGGCGTCTGTCGCAGCACCCGCGGCTTTCCCGGCACCATAACTGTCGGCCATGATGCCCTGCGAGGATATGTAAAAGACCTGCTGATCTCATTTGCTGAGAGCGGATTCGAGAGGGTCCTGGTCCTCACCGGCCATGCCGGCAGCCAGCATATGTCCGCCCTGAAGGAGGCCTGCCAGATGGCCCTGCAGGAGCGCGACCTCCGGGTAAGCCTGGTCTCTCTTTTTGACCTGATCGATCCGGCGGAAGTGCAGACCCCCCATGACGGCCATGCGGGGGAGATAGAAAGCTCCAGGATGCTGGCCATTCGCAGCGATCTGGTGGCAGAACTGCCGGCGGAGCACTTTCCCAATAGGCCCGAATTCCTGATAATGAGGGATGTTCGCCACCTGATGGGGAATGGAATCATGGGAAACCCCTCCCCGGCCACGGCCGGGAAGGGAGAGCTATTCCTGCAGATGGCCGC
>JAXDAR010000032.1:0-2928 GCA_034679645.1 Methanothrix sp.
CATTCAGTTCCAGCTCCTCCCCATCCAGCAGGACACGCATCTCCCCTCTGCCGTCCAGGGAGAAGATGGTCCTGGCCTGAGGGAGACCCGAGCCGCTGATCCTCTCCCAGATCTGGTTATAGGAGAATCCCCGTGCCTGAGCATCATTCAATAGGGTGAGGATCTGCTCCACTCTGCCGTAGAGCTGATAGATCAGCTCCCCCTTCCGAACCAGTTCCGCCTCCTGGATCCGGAACTCCTCAATGGCCCTGCGCTGCAGCTCTATCCTGCGTTCCAGGGGGTCCTGTCGGGGAGCCTTCTCCTCCTCCAGGCGGACAAAGAAGGCGTCCAAAGCCTCGCTGAAGGTGGCGAAGCTCTTTTTCTCCAGGCCGGAATAGAGCTTCAGTGGGCGGGGCAGGACATCTATGGGAGTGCCACCATCCATGACGATATGAGGATCGAGGGTATCATTCAAAAACACCTCTCTCAAGGCCTGATGCACCCTGTCGACCTCCACGGGATCAAGGTCTATCGCCTCCTTGTTCTTGTCCACCCCGGCCACCAGACAGACCTCCTCGCCATAGGTCCCGCCCATGTTCAGACCGCGGACCAGAGATCTCACCAGATCCTGGCCGGCGGAATTCAGCCAGAGGGCCAGCTCCTCGCGGGATATGGTTCTGGGATCGGGCTGACCGGGGTGGTAGAGGTAGGGCTCACCGGCGGCCATCTTACTTCCCCGGTAGAGCATCTTTCTGAGCATGCTGAGGATGTTTCTGGATTCATCGAGCAGGACCATGCTCCCCTTGGGAAAGAGCTCGACGATCAGGTAACGAGCTACACCACTTCTCTCCACCTTGATCTCCAGGAGTCGGTCGAACTGGTGCTGTCTGATATCGACGATCCTCCCTCCGGAGAGGTGGCTTCTGAGCATGGTGGGAAACTGAGGCGGCGTCTTGCTGGCCGGACGCTCAGCCTTGGTGACATGGACCCTTTTTCCTGCCTCCAGGAGAAGGTCGAGCCTGCCCTCGGCAGGGGATTGAACCGAGAGCCAGATCCGGTCTGAGGATTGCTGATAGGCCTTGCCCATGAACCCCCCCAGGATTCTATCCTGAAGCTCTTTTGCGATCGCCGCCACGTCCACATTGCTCATCGCCTTCTTCATGAAAGGGAGGATCAAGATCAATCGATAAATAGTTGCGGATCAAGATGTGGGATTGTGGAAGAGAGATGCTTTCTCGTCGACCTGATGCTCCTCCGCCTGGGCAGATGGTTGCGCCTCCTGGGCCAGGATGCGGCCAATCCCGAGAATGATAGCGATGAGGCACTCCTCAGCCAGGCGAAAAGGGAGGACCGAATCCTGATCACCCGGGACAAGAGGCTCTTTTCCTCCTGTCCTGCCGCTGGGGTGGAGGGCATTCTCATCCACTCCTCCCGGATTTCCGAGCAGATCCTGGAGATGGCTCAAAGGGGAGTTGCATTAAAGATAGATCCCCAAAGATGCACATTGTGCAACCACCCTCTTATGGAGGCTGAAGGACGCGAGGGGGAGCTTTGGATCTGTCCCTCCTGCCACAGGCCCTACTGGCAAGGTGGTCACTGGAAGAATATGGAAGAGACTCTGACCGCCCTTCGCCTTCAGATGAATAAAATAAAATAGAATCAAATAGACGGTATGCCGCCCAGAATGTACTATTTCATTATCACTGCGATAGCACCGGTTGCTCTGGCTTGACCCGAATCTTCAGGTAATCCTCCATCTCTGCCTTCATCTGGGTCATAGACCAGAGATGGGAGGCGTTCAGGCAGAATTGAGGTTGGTACTGATACTGATTTCCCGGCAGGGTGAAAGGATCGGCCGGCATGAGGCGGGTAGGAGCCGACTCCAGGGTGGTCTCCAGCAGACACCACTGACCTGACTCGCACTGATAGACCACCCAGGCATGGCCGTAGGCTCCCGTAGGAGAGGCAACCCGGCCCATCACCACCCGCACGCACTGCTCTGAGATCCCGCTGGCCAGGAGAAGGGAGGCGAGGAGAAAGGAAGTGTCCTCGCAGTCCCCTTTGCCGAGCATCAGGGTCTCCTCGGGAAAGAGCCAGAGGTCTTCCAGGCCGAAGGTGCTCTTATCGGTGACGTAGTCTATTGACCTTGTTACATAATCCCAGGCCCTCCAGGCCCTCATATCGAATGTCCCTGCCTCGCGGGAAGCGGGAAGGCCCATCTCCTGCAGCGCTCTGGCTATCACCTTGCTCTGGGTATGAGAAAGCCAGTCCCGGATATCGGTAGGAATCAGGATGCCTGAACTGCCGATAACCACTCTCTTATCATAGACGATCGTGTCCCTGATGATCGCCTCCCCTGCCCAGTTGCATCCCGTGATTGTAAAACCCCCACTCCCATCTATGTTAATAATTTTAGTTCATTATATTTAAGATTATCGAATTGGATGTTTATAAGTCTCGATACTGGCCAAGATAAATTCATTACAGGTATTCAATATAAATTTTATGTGGTGGGTGGGAGGAGGATGTGGAAAGTGAGGGGAAGAAGCTTGATCTATCTGCCATCCGATTGATCTTCATATGGATATCTTCATGCAGGCGGCGCTGGATGAGGCCCGAAAGGGCCTGGAAGAGGGCGGAGTTCCCATCGGAGCAGTCCTGGTCGAAGAGGGCCGGATCATAGGGCGAGGAAGGAACAGAAGAGTGCAGGAGAACGATCAGATGATGCACGCAGAGATCGACTGCCTGCGAAGTGCCCGGCTGATCGGAGGCTATCACAACACTGTGCTCTACTCAACCCTCATGCCCTGCTACATGTGCGCCGGGGCAGTGGTCTACTTCGGGATCAAGAGGGTGGTGGTCGGCGAGGCCAGGAGCGCTCCCGCGGCCAGGGACTTTATGGAGGCGCACGGTATTGAAGTGGTGGACCTGAACCTGGGGGAGTGCAGG
>JAXDAR010000033.1:0-9437 GCA_034679645.1 Methanothrix sp.
AATATAGAAGCAGTCGTGGTCAAGCTCGAGCAGACCTTGAAGGATGGTCGACATAACCTGAAGTCGGTTTATGTCAAGACCACCATGGGTCCTTCCATAAGGGTGATCTAAATGGCCGGACAGGTCCGTCACACCGCACATATACCTGAATGGAAGGTCAAAGAGGTAGAGGAACTCATCGATAAGATCAGCAAGAGCAGAGTGGTTGGTGTCGTAGGGCTTCGCGAGATCCCGGCTGACAACCTGCAGAAGATGAGGGGAGACCTGAGGGGCAATGTGGAGATCAGAATGGTGAGGAACACCATCGCCCGTCGCGCCCTTGAAGCCTCGTCCTCCGAAATCAGACCTCTGGCTGACTTTATCGAGGATCAGACCGCGCTGATCTTCAGCGATCTGAATCCCTTCAAGCTCAATAGCATGCTGGAGAAGGGAAAGCAGCCCATGCCCATCAAAGCCGGCACCCGTGCCCCCAAGGATATTGTGATCGAGGCCGGTGAAACCTCCTTCTCGCCGGGGCCAATGGTCGGTAAGCTGCAGGCCGCAGGCATACCGGCAGCCATCAAAGGCGGAAAGGTGGTCATAAACCAGAAGATCACCCTGGCCAAAGAGGGCGAGGTCGTTCCTGCCAAGACGGCGGAGATCCTGAAGACCATGGAGATCTTCCCCAGAAACGTGGGTCTCGAGTTGAGAGGAGCCTATGAGGGTGGACTGATATTCAGGTCAAGAGATCTGGCAATAGATGTGGAAGGCCAGGTCGCCAGGATAAGCGAGGCTTCAGCCAGGGCATTCAGCTTTGCCGTGGAGATCGGATATCCCACGCCGACCACAATTGGACCCATGCTGCAGAAAGCACAGACCAAGGCCAGAGCCCTGGTGCTGGATTCAGGAATGATTGTTCCCAGCATGATGGAGTTCATCCTGGCCAGGGCGGCAGCCGATGCCAATGCCATCGCCAGCCTTGCCAGGGGAGAGAAAGCTCCCGCTGCACCTGAAGCCAGCGCAGCGCCCGCTGCAAAGGAAGAGAAAGAAGAGAAGAAAGAAGAGGAAGGAGACACCGCAGCAGGACTGGGTGCTCTGTTCGGTTAAAATTAATTCGAGGTTGATATAAATGGAATACGTATATGCCGCATTACTGCTTCATAGCGCAGGCAAAGATGTTACTGAGGATGCAATCAAGAATGTAGTCGCTGCCTCTGGCGTGGCTGCAGATGATGTAAGAATCAAGGCCCTGGTGGCTGCATTGGAAGGAGTGGACATCTCCAAGGTCCTTTCTCAGGCTGCCGCAGTTCCAGTGGCTGCTGCCGCCCCTGTAGCGGCTGTTGCCGCTTCTGCTGCTGCACCCGCGGCCAAGGAGGAGAAAGAGGAGAGCAAAGAGGCTGCAGAGGAGAGCGGCGTGGAGGGCCTGGGTGCCCTTTTCGGCTGAAACTCCCAACAGCCTTTTCTTTTTTTAAAAACAAATAAAAAATTGGTCTTCAGGCTGCCAATTGTTCAAAGCTGCTAATTATTCTTTTAATAATTGGATTTAATCTAAAAAGAGGCTAAATATCCTCCAGCTTCTCCACGCCCAGCTTTTTCACATTAGGCTTCCATATATTGGCAGGCATCCAGTCGGGCGCGTTGGAGGGTTTGGGCACCTGTATCCTCTCCCCTTCAAATATGTGCACCTTTTTCGTTCCCCTCTCCCGAAGACGGATGTCCGTGAATCCCCGGTTGGCCGCCTTTAAGGCCGCTTGCCTGGGCTGCTTGCCTGAAAAGACGCCGATCTCATTGCCTTCTTTATCCCTCAATGCGAAATTCCTTTTCTCTGCCATATTTTGCCTCCATTTACCCATATGCAGTGGGCTTTATGCCTTGCAGCATGTCTATATATCGACTGATCTTATATTAATCTTTTGTTTGATTTTGGAATTTTATGGTTAATATAGATGAATATAAAATTATATAAAGAATGAATCGCATTAAGGAATGAAATGGTTTATTATGGCAGCAATAAACCAGATTCATTATGGCATGGGTCATGTGGTTCACTGGGCTTCCCGGTTGCGGGAAGACCACCATCGCACTGGAAGCGAAAAAGAGGTTGCAGGAAAGGGGGGTAGAGGTAAAGATCCTCCAGTTGGACGAGATCCGCAGAGTCATCACTCCGGAACCGAAATATACCGAGGAAGAAAGGGACACGGTCTATGCCAGTCTGGCCTATATGGGAAAGATCCTGGCAGAAGAGGGCAAGAACGTTATCATCGATGCTACTGCCAACAGACGTCGCTACAGGGATCTGGCCAGACGGTTGATTCCCAGCTTCGCCGAGGTCTACATCCGCACTCCCCTGGAGGTGTGTATGGATAGGGAAGAGAAGAGAAATGCCGTCTTCTCCCCCAAGGGCATCTACAAGAAGGCAGGGAGAAAAGGAGCGGCTGTCCCCGGAGTCGATGTGGCCTATGAGGAGCCCATCACTCCCGAAATCGAGGTTGATGCGGCCGGATCAAGCCCGGAGGAGAGTTCAAGATATATCGCCGATCGAATTGTAGAGCTCTATGGATCGGCATAATCCGGAAAGGTTAAAATACAGTCACTAAGACCTCATATCAGGAGTGAAGATTCTTGAAGTGCAATGCTGGCTTTGTGGGTTTTGATGGAACAGAGAATAAAAGGACTCTTCTTGCATTGGCTGAGGTCAAGAAGGCAGCGGGAATAGAGGGCGACCTGAATGTGCTCCTCAGAAAGCCTCATGGCCGGGCCAGGTCCATAGTAGCCAAGTTCAATCGACTTTACGGGGTGAAGGCCTATCTCAGCGATATGGCCCTTAAAGACAAGTGGCAGGCAGCAGGAGTTAAGATCGAGGGCGGATACGATGATTTCTTCAAGGCCTCTGATTTTATCATGGTGGGAACCCCAGGAGACGAGGAGCTGCCCTACCTGGAGGCAGGCCTGGCCAACGACTGTTTTGTATCCCTCATGGGAGGAGCTGACCGGCCGGAGCTTTTGAAGGGATTGGAGGAGAACAAGAAGGTCAAAATTACCGATGAACTTAGAGCTGATCTTGCCCGGGAGTTCTTCTTCGGCCTGGATAACTATGAGATGTTCTCCAAAGCCAAGCCAAGGCTGGTGCAGTGCACAAGCTGCAATACTACCGGCCTATCCCGCCTGGCTTTAGCCGCCCGGCCCCTGGGCCTGACCGCCGTCCTGGGGAACATCGATCGCAGGCACGGAGATCCGCACACCGTGGTCAAGGCCTCGCCCAGCGCCATTCAGTTCGGCAAGGGAGCGGGTCATCAGGGTACTGATGCCGGAACTATCTTCAAGGAGGTCAACTTCTCCATCCGAGCGAGCAAGGTGCCAACCACTGTCCCCCATACCAACTTCCTGAATCTGGTATTCAAGGGAACTGTAACCCCTGAGCAACTGGTGGAGCAATATGCCAAGACGCGAGAGGTGGTGGTGATGCCCTATCAGGATGAGGGCAAGAAGCACGAATGGACCAGCGAGATCCTGGAGGCTTTCCTCTCCGGTATAGAGCGGCCCATCAGCCCAGAGATATTCGAACTCATTGTCTCCGATGCCATAATTCCCTTCAAGCTGGGGGACTACACCATCCTGCAGACTGTCTCCATGGTGGAGCAGATGTCCATCGCCGTGCCCAACCATGTTGAGTCCTATCTGCTCGCCGCAGGATATCCCGCGGATAAGGTGCACTCCCAGGTGGATCAGACCCTGGGGGTTATGCACGGCATCTGGCCGGACAGGCTGAGCTGCTAGATGCTCAATCCCAAAGCCGGGCAAAGGCATAAATCTGGCATTGATGAGGCTAGAACAGGCTTAGGTCAGGACGGCTTAGGTTAGAATGTCAGAGGAGATACTGGGCCGGTTTGAGGACTGCCGGGTCCGCCTGGGCCCTGAGGCCCTGCCCGAGCTGTACGAGCAGGGCTACTTTGGCCGGCCCAGGGGGAAGGGCCTGGAGTTATCCCTGGTAGAGGCGGCCTATCTCCTGGATAGGTCCAGACTGAAGATACTCCGGGATGAAAAGGAGCTGGATTTCAGAGCTTTTTTTCAGGCCGCCTCCTCATTGGAGAAGGGATTTGAGTTTCGCTATGTGGTCTACAAGGATCTGAGGGAGCGGGGCTACTACGTCCAGCCGGGCCGGCCGGATTTTCGCGTCTACCCCAGAGGAGGCCATCCGGGAAAGGGGCCGGCGGAATTTTATGTTCTGGTCATATCAGAACGCAATCCTTTACCATTAAAGGAGATCACAGAGCCGGTCCGCCTGGCCGGGCAGATGAGAAAGAAGCTCATGCTGGCCATTGTGGATGAGGAGAGCGACATCACCTTTTATGAGGCCCGTGAGCGTTCCATGGCCGGTATGATGACCGGGGAGGAGGACGGTGGCATGGCCACGTTGCTGGAGGATCGAGTGGTCCTGTGGGATACTGAGGCCTCCCGGCTGCTGCATGAGAAGGGATTCTATGGAAAGCCGGTGGGCGAGCAGCTGCAGCTCTCTTTGGTCGAGTCGGCCTATCTATTGGAAAAGGGCAAGATTCAGCTGACCGACCGCCAGGGGAAGCCGGTCTACCTCTCCGCCCTCGTCCTTCGGGCAGGTCAGATCGATGAGGACTTCGAGCTGAAGCTTGGCGCCTACCGGGATCTCAGAGAGAAGAGGCTGGTGGTCAAGACGGGATTCAAGTTCGGCACCCACTTTCGGGTGTACAAACAGGTGCAGGGGACGAAAAAGGCCCCTCACTCCGAGTATCTGGTGCATACCATCCCTCCGGATCATATCTTCATGCCCCCGGTGCTCTCCCGCGCCGTCCGCCTGGCTCACTCGGTGAGAAAGCAGATGGTATTCGCCTATCCGGATGACGGTATCAGCTATCTGGAGATAAAAAGGCTGAAGCCCTGAAGAAAGGGCGCTTTCCAGAGTTAATGTTAAAATACTAGCTACTACCAGCAGATATCATGCCCAAAATAGAGGTGGAGCTGGATTCTGATCTGAACGATAGGCTGGCCAATTTCGTCATAAAGAGCAGAGGAGCCCTTTATGTGCAGCGTTCCGAGGTTATCGTGGAGGCCATAAAGGACTATTTGGACCGCAACGAGAGAAAGGTCCGGAGATCACACGGCTGATCTCATCCAGGAAGATGAGGATTCTAAATGCCAGCATGATCCAAGATTGTCTCTGCAGAATGGTCCGATCCAGTGAGACTCCAGAAGTGCATAGGTCCATAGGGTTGGAGATTTAAAGTCTGTGAGTCTATTGGCCAATGGGCCTGCAGTCTTCCGGCCCGATTTTGTCCGCTCCGCCCTTCTCCTTTTCCAGTTTTACCAGGCTGCCATAGGCCACTCCCGCTTCGGTGAGGACAATTTGCCCATCATGCACCTCCAGCAGCCCTGCCAGCTCCATCCGGTGCAGCTGGTAGTCGAGCATTCGGTCTCCCACTGCCTTCGCGATCTCTTCCACCGTCAGCCGGCCCTCGTTCATGAGGATGAGCATCCTCCGGCGGGTGGGGTTCTCCAGAGCGTGATGCACCATGGCCATCTCCTCCGGCGATTCGGGCTTGGCTTTGCGTCCCATCAGCATGATATGGTGCATGGAAGGCTACAGCTATCTTTCTTTCGCCTGAAATAAAATCCGAGGTCCATTCAAAATTGGAACTGAGCCTTTCAGGCCGGATTCTCCATCAGGTTTAAGTCGCAGTCTGTACTAGCATTAATTATGCACAGGCCGGGTCTTTTAATCGGTTTGATCTTAACGATAGTTCTTTTCAATTCCCTCTGGCCTGGGGTTTCCTCCAGCCAGGGAGCGGCAGAAGGCCAGCTGCCCAATCAGCTCATACTGAGCATCTACGTCGATGAAAGCGGCAGGTGCTTGGTCAATGGATATGTTGAGGATCCCGAATCCCTGCCCTTTTTGGACTCATCCGAGTATTCCTATGATGAAGAGAGCAGGCAGATGTATGCCGTCACCAATGCCCTTACCTCTAAATCCGCCGATAATTGGAGAGTGAGATTTGAGTCCGAGGGCAGCTATGAGGAATACAGGGTCATATTCTATCTGCCAGCAGATGCAATGCTGAGCGGGGTTGACTCTTCACAGGGTCTGGATTATCTGGTCTATGCCGCCAATAGTTCGGTGGTCGCTGAGGTTAATGGCCATGATGTCACCGATCCTGTGGTTGATATTGGCTATGCTCTCCCGCTCGCCGATGATGGGGCTGCGAAAGCAAATACATCAACGGCTGCTGGCGCTGGCGGAGGGACGGGTGGATCGAATCAGGGACCGAATTCGATACAATACATCGCAATATCTCTGTTCATTTTACTTTTCGCTGCACTCGGGCTTCAAGTCTATTCTTCCCGCCGCCGGTCAAAAACAGTTGGGCAGGAGAGCGTCTCCCCCCAAAACGAGGTCCCTACTGGCTTCACATCATCAGGCAATGGATACTCGGACGACGAGAGAGATGCCATAGCGGGATTACAGGAAGGTCAGGCCGAATCCAGGCCGAATAAAGCTGTGAGCGCAGGGGTCCGGGCAGGTACAGAGATGGCCAGCGATATCGCCGCGGTGATGGCCACCCTGACAGATAAAGAGCAATCCATCCTCAAAGGTCTCTTGCAGCGCGGAGGGAGGATGACCCAGAGGGATATCAGCTACGAGACGGATATCTCCAAATCGTCTCTTTCCGGCATTTTAACCTCCATGGAGAAGCGCAAATTGATAATCAAAAGAGAGCAAGGCAGGACGAACATAATAGAATTGTCGGAGAGATTTACAAACAATAAAGAACGATTATAGGCATTTTTGAGAAATAGAAAATTCGATCCTGGTTCGGCCTGGATTTCTTGTATCGTTCAGTACCAGGTGTGATTTGTGGGTGGCAATACAGCTACCCCATCTGGAGGTTTGTAAGAGATGAAACACATAGCTATATTATCAGTTCTGGTAGTGGCATGCCTTCTGGCGGCTCCTGCCCTGGCAGCGCAGAACGGAAAAGCATCACAGAATGGAAATTGCGGCGTGAACTGCAACAATATCAACTGCCCGTATGGAAATCAAGATGGACTGGGCAACCAGAACCAGTATGGTCAGACGGCCGAGAAGGGTCCAGCGGCCCAGAATGGCGAGATAACCCAAAACGGCCTGGCAGCTCAGTATGGAAACCAGGGCGAAGACTGCGATAACCCCAACTGTCCATATGGAAATCAGGATGGACTGGGAAATCAATATGGAAAGCAAGATAACGGAAAGTCGAATGGCGACTGTGATGGCGATCACGATCGCAACCGCGACGGCAGCTGCCAGAACTAAATCGAACTGCATGAATATCTAAGCGCCAATAGGATGTCAAAGGGAACGAATCCAAGACATCCTACAACATATCCTATAACAAGATATATTACCTGGCATGACGTGGAATGATTGAGATGAGACCGAGGATGTGCCAGGATTTGACTTTTTTCTCTCTGGCAGTATTAATGCTGGTGACATGCGCTTTGTGCTCAGGAGCTCAGCATATGGATGCAACGGCGCTGCAAATGGGTGAGACTTCGGGATCCCAAACTGGCGGTAATATGGGTAGCAATTCTCCGTCCCAGGTCTCCGGTGACGCTGGGCCTCATACTGGCGGCAGCTCCGGATCTCAAGGCAGTATGAATTCAGGGTCAGAGACTGATGGCAACTCTGGGGCTCAGGCTGGCGTCTTTTCCGAATCTGCAGGGATAAGACAACGATCCCAGATGGGCGGAGCGAACAGCCCACTACTGAATGCTTCCAGCGGTCTTGGCAGCTCAGCTGATAACGCAAGCGCCGATGGCGCTGGCAGGGGAAATGCAGATGTTGATTTTCAGAACTGGCGGGGGACGGCGAGCAAAAATGGCCAATCATATCCCGTCAGGCTGAATGTGGAGACCATCTTGACTTTGGACCCGGGTGTGGCCAGAGGTATGCTCTCCTCAAACCTCAGCCTTGAGGAGATAAGATCCCAGTTGATGACGGACAACAGGGATGCAATTCTAAGGGGGAGCCTGAGAATCAGCAATGATAGTTATCGGCTGGTGAACATCACTGTGCAATCCTCCGTCGACCAGTCCGTCCTGCAGGCGGAGTTGGTAGGCCCCAATAACATAAGAGGCGCAGAAGCTAAAGTCGAGATCATGGGGAATGCCTCTTTGACCATTTATGCAGATGATCTGCAAGTCGCCCGTGGCCATGCGATAATCGATGATTCCAGCTACAGTGGCACATACAACATCGAGCTGGAAAGGCAGAGCGGTCGGGGCCACATGTGGGGAATGCAGGGCAGAGGAGAAAGGTGAGAAACATGGATGATGACTTCAAAGATGCAGCCGGATTTCATGGCCATATCTGTCCGGGATTGGCCATAGGCTACCGAATAGCCAAATATGCCAAAGAGCACTATCCGCGGTCGGAGGACGAGGAACTGGTCTGCATTGCTGAGAACAAATCCTGTAGCGTAGATGCCATACAATCCCTGCTCGGCTGCACTGCCGGCAAGGGAAACCTCCTCTGTAGAGACTACGGCAAGCAGGCCTTCACCTTCTACTCCCGCGATAAAAATAAGGCACTCCGAATCTACTTCCGGGGAGGGATCTTCAAGGAGATGGATGAGTTGCGCCAGAAGATGGCCCGAGGGGATCTCAGTTCGGCGGAGCAGGAGAAGATGGCCGCCTTCCGCTCTCAGGCGATCGAGAAGATCCTTTCTGCCCGGGACGAGGATATCCTCAGTGCGGAGGAGGTCGAGATTCCCCCTCCCGAGAAGGCCAGGATCTATCCCTCCCGCAAATGCGAGGAGTGCGGGGAGGATTTCATGGAGATCCTGGGCCGGACTGCGGGAGGAAAGGTGCTCTGTAAGGGCTGCTTTGAGCGGCTGGTGTGCTGAAAGGTGGGACGAAGAAAAGCCCAAAATGTGTGAAACAGCTAAAAGCTATCAATCAGTACATCATAGTAACCCGAAAGTAGATTGTGGATGATTGTCATGCCCAGAGCAAAGGATTTGAGAGAGGCTTATAACAACTTCTACGTCGAGCCGCTTAAAGAGGATCAGGAAATCAGAGAGTTCTATGTCCCGCGGCCGGACTCAGTCTCGCCCATGCAGGATTTGCTGGATCGAATCGATCTGGCCAGCCGCAGGGAAAAGTACCTGTTCCTGGGCTTCCGGGGATCTGGGAAGAGCACTGAGCTGTACCGCCTGGAGGCGGCGCTGGATAAGAATCGCTTTTTGGTGGTGAACTACTCCATCCGGGATGATCTCAATCTGAGCGACTTTGATTTTCGTGACTTCTTCGTCTCCATGGCCCTGAAGGTCTATGACATCGCCAGGGTGGAAGGAATACCTCTTAATCCAGACATTGAGAAGGATTTTCAGGATTTCGCCATGCGAATAACCAGTGTAACCGAGGAAGAAGTTGCCCACCAGAAAGCAGCT
>JAXDAR010000034.1:0-3089 GCA_034679645.1 Methanothrix sp.
AGATCGGGATGAGGGTCCGGGCGGTCTTCAGAATCCTGGGAAAGGAGGGTGACAGGGGCATAATCTATTATGGCACGAAGTTCGCCCCATTGATTGAGCCGGGCTGCCAGGAGAGAGAGGAGAAGAAAAACGACTCCGCCTGAGAATGGTCCGGTAGTATCTTCGGGCTTCCCCACCAGGAAGAAATCGTATTGGCCGAAGAAGCGATAGATGTCCTTTACTCCCAGCTTTTTTTGCAGATAATCATCGGTCGATGGTTCTCAGATTTCATTTTAATATCAGAGGGAAGTGCATAAATACTTTATAAATGTTATTAGGAACTATGAGGATGATATCGCTTTTGATATGCCTATTTATGCTTCTCATCAGTTCCTTGGGAATGAATTGCACGGCAACGAATGAATCCCAATTGGACAGAGCATCAGTGGGCACAGCATCAATGGACAACGCGACAGCAGGCGCAGAGATAGTGGACTATGTACAGATGAACATCTCATCACAGGAAAGCTCTGAGAATGCTGAAGCCTTCTGGAGCCTAGAGGGATACGATCGGATTCAATTGCCTAGAATTGGCCGTTTACTGCAAGAGAACCAGACCTCTCAGGACCTGCTATTGCCAGAGGAGCTCGCCGTCTATTCTCGAGGGATGCCGATACAGGGGAGGATAGAATTCTCCAGAGAACAAGTCCCATTCCAGATCCCTTCCGAGTCGGGAATCAACATCTGTATAGCTCCTCTCAGCCTGGCAGGATATCTGGCTGGAGATCTTGGCAACGTACAGTTATCTGAGGAAGCGATCTGCACAGAGGCCGTGGTAATGGATAGCGCGGAGAATGATGGCGCAGCAAAGAAGGCCAATCTATCTTTCAGCATCGCTTCAGATAGAACGGCCGAGAGGAGAAGCGGCTTTTATTCGCTATATGCTCTTGATGGAAATCGATCGTCTATTGCCCCCGCTCAGGCCTTCATCTTTACGGAAGGAGAGGCGGTCCTGCAAATGGAAGATAGCATCCCTTCAGAGAATGAATTCATTAAGATCAATCTGAGCACAGGGACTGAAGACAACCGGTCTAAGATATTCGCAGCAGCTATTATGCCGCGCAAAGAGTATGATAATGCCACAATGAGACTGGTCGCGAATGAATCAAAAACCTGGCCGGTTGTCGCTCTTTCCATAGGCAGCAGATCCACTGAGATCGAGGTCAATCCCGCCACTGCTCAAGACCAGCTTATGAGTATGATCTCCCTTCTGCCGGATAATGGCGCCATCAGCTTGCAGGAGGCCACTCTATCCGCAGTTGATCTCATCTTTCAGACGGATGGATCATGGGAAAAGGGGGAGTATGTGATCGTATGCGCCATCTATTCCCCGGAAGTTGGGCTGCAGGGTTTGAAGCAGAAAATTGTAGAGGTGATTTAATCCGCCAGCACCCTTGATTAGTATTTATACTGTAGTTTCCAAGTTTTTGATTTTGCATACGCAATGCAGTCGAGAGGTAAAGCAAATGTTATTAAATAACAAGATATTAGCACAAAAAAGATATCTATCACTGGTCAATTATGTGGGAATCGGATTCAGTTTATAAAGTTGGTGGTTGAAATGAAAAACTTGGAAAGTACAGTATTTATAATAAGACGTTATAATTTTTTCTAAAATTTTTTGCTTTGGATATATTTTATATCAATTATATATATATATTGAGGTAATTCCTATCTTTTTCAGAATGATGAATCAAATCATTCTGGGCAATTGTGGCGTGAGGTTTTTATCTGATATCAGATTCAATAGAATTGAGCATTAGAACAATCTCCAAAAGAATCAACTATAATCTTGAGGAGAAAAGCTGAATTAAATGATATGACTCAGGAATAGATCCCTGAATATCTCTAGAGGTGACCAAGCATATGTTAAGAGTTAAGAAGGCAATAGCCTGGATAATCAGCTTGAGCATTCTGAGACTGAAGGAAGGGAATATGGCAAAGAAACCAGAATGGATGAGGAATGCAGGCAGGGGCCTGGCTATCGCCATGGCGATCAATTTGATGCTGATCTTCATATTGATATCGCCAGGAATCTCATTTGAGCTGTCTGCTGACAGCGTTACCGCCGGAGACAATTTGATCATAACCGGGACGAGCGAGCCGAACAGCGAGAACACGTTCATCTCCAGCTTCACAATGAATCTGCCTGTGACCTCTGAGAAGTACAACTACGAGACCGAGATCAAAGTCCCCAATAAGCCAAACCGCTTTTCGGTTACGGCCAGAAACGTACAGAACCTCGATGCAGGGATGAAGATGGGAATCTGGATCACCAAAAGCTTTGAATCACACGATGGGGTGGTGCATCTCTCTGTAGCGGATATCCCCCCGGGAATGTACAGGCTCAAGGTATCCGGCAACGCTATGCCGGGAGCAAATGAGGTTCCCATAACCATTGAGGCCGAGACGGGGGTATTGGCCGACTCCAGTGGAAGCTACAAGCTGGTCATCGACACCACTGGCATACCGGAGAGCGATTACCTGATCGAGGGAGATGGCGATGCGAAGACCGTGCGCATAATGAGCAAAGAAGAAAACCGCTCATCTGCTTCAGATGTCAGTGTGGCTGAGAAAAAGGTAGCAACAGATAAGGATGAGAATGAAACAAAGCCCAGCGTAGCTGCCAGCGAATCCGCGGGGGAAGAATCGGTCAAAGAGGAGAAAGCCACCCCGCCAGCAGAATCCGGTGATACTAAGGATGTGATCTCCAAGCTGACAGAGTGGTTGGGGCTATAGGCAGCGAACTCGAGGGGAACTAAGGATGGAGAGGGATCTAGAGCAGATGCCAGCTGATCTCCTGGCAGCGGTGGTGCTTGCCCTGGCGGTTCTGCTCTTCACCCTCACCCCTTTGAGCAGCCTGTTCCTGCGAATCCCCATCGGCCTTTTGATGGTGCTCTTTGTGCCAGGGTATGTGCTCATAGCCGCCCTCTTTCCAAAAAAGGGAGACCTTGATGGGATTGAGAGGATAGCTCTTAGCTTCGGCTTGAGCATCGCCGTTGTCCCCCTGATCGGTCTGGGCCTCAACTACACCCCCTGGGGAATCAGGC
>JAXDAR010000035.1:0-4266 GCA_034679645.1 Methanothrix sp.
TCTCGACAGCCTCTTTGGATAGGCAGGACATGAGATCCCATCACCTCAGCAGCATGAACAGCTTTTTTGCGCACAGAGATTATCTTTTTCTTTCTGCAGACAATCACCGCAGATCCTGATTCTTCCCCTTTCTTTATGTGTGACCAGGAAAAAAGATCTCCCGCTTCTATTGCATATTTCGCATTCCAGAATGACCTCAAATCTGCGATATAGTACCATATCCAGTTATTTCGATATATAAGAGTTTCCAGTCAGTTGGTGAAATACAATTTCGACATCTGCCTATAATTATATATACTAAAATTGATATATGTATTCTTGCTGAGCACAAATCGTATTTGAGAACCATAGATGCATGATGTTTTTTAAATAAAATTGTACATTTGAGATCAAGGTAAATATTTCCCTCAGATAGGTCTATATAGATCGAATTGACGAAAGTCTTATATCCACTAATGTCGATGTGCAAGGATTAACACCTCATACAAGTGACTTGACAGCAAATGCCAAGATGCCGATATGATGGCTGGATCGGCACGGGAATGAGTGGGGAAAAGGAGAGTGCATCATGGATATAATATCGAGAAAATCTGGCATAGCTTCACTAATTGCAGTATTTCTTCTCGCTTTAGGCTTTTATGCCGCGGGAGCTGAATACTCCGTAGGATCGGAGAACGATGACTGGTGGACGGCATATCCCGATCAGTCCACCGGAGCTGGCGGCGAGGTCAGCCATCCTGACTGGGTGCTGGAGGCTCTTGAGAGCAAGCCCGTCATAATCTATGTGCATAAAAATTGCGGTTATTGCGTCCCTCAGACCGAGGCCATGCATAACATAACCGAGGAATTCGACGGCAGGATAACGGTCTTCGATATGGGTGCCGATGGCAGTGATGTCCGGTCTGGCGAAGCCCTGCAGGCCTATGATCCCGATGGAGGCCCCCAAATGTTCGTTCCTCTGACCGTCATACTGACCCTGGCTCCTGATTCTGATGGCGAGGTGGCAGCAGTTTGGCACAGCACAGATCAGGTGACAGGCGAAGAGTGGATCAGGAAATATGTGGAGGACGCCATAAAACAGTATGATGAAAACTCCGCAGAATGGGATAATTAAAGCTGGATCTCATTTAATGGATCGCTGCCATGTCCAAAAATTGTAAGACGTCCCAGATATCGGGATCCATCACTCTTTTTGCTCTCTTAATTTCCGTTATATTTTCCATCTTCTCCATCTTCTTCCTGTGTTCTTTCCCTGCTCTATCCCAGGGGACTATGGCCCCTGATTTTCAGGCAGTGGATCTTGATGGGAAAAACGTCTCCCTCTCAGACTATCGGGGAGAAGCAGTCCTTCTGCATATCACCAACATAGAAAATCCCCTCTGCCGGGAGTGCGAGAATGCTCTTGATGCTCAAACCAACCAGCTATCCAAGCTGGCGGAAGAGAATCCCGGCGTGAACATCATAACCCTCAATGTGCGGAAGAACTCCTTCTCATTGGATGGTCGAGCACTGGCGGAAGAATGGTGGAAGGCCAATATCACCTGGCCCTGGATAGAGGACTTTGACCCATATCCCCTCACCGGAAAGTACATCGAATACTCAACTTTAGAGGGGGGCTTTGCCAATCCCACCCTGATCCTGATCGATAAAGAGGGGAATGTGGCAGGTCTTTACCATGTCTATCAGTTGGGCAAGGGGGAGATAGACGGCATCCAGAGTGCAGAGTCCTTGAAAAGCGATCTGGAGAGCATAGAGGCAGGCGATGCCTCAGGATTTGAGGGGATCGCCTCCAGCCAGGGCATAAACTATCTGGGAATGTTCGCCCTGGGAATTGTCACCTCGCTTTCCCCCTGCTCCATAGCGCTTCTGCTGGCCATGTTCTCCTATGTTATGACCGCCCGCAGGAAGGAGGAGTATCTGAGAAAGACGGCTTCGGCATCTAAAGAGGGCTTTATGATCGGCATAGCCTTCACCCTGGGCATGGCGGCAGTATTTTTCATTGTTGGCTTTTTCCTCTCTGATATCGGCGTTTTCATCCGCCAGGCCCGTTTCTTTGACCTGGCTGCGGGTCTTTTGATGATCATCCTGGGGATAAATATCATCAAGCCCATTGGGGAGATCATCGAGCCGCTGCGCTCGCGCCTGTCTTTGGGCAGAGGCAATTCCGACGCGATTGAAGGAGAGACGGTAGCAGAAAAGAAGGGGATTATGGAGAGACTGGTCTCTGTCTCCATGAACCTCTTCCGGTACTCGGCATTCATCGGTGCCTTCACTCTGGGGGTCTTCTTCGCCCTGGGCTGGGCTCCCTGCGCCGTATCCCTTGTCTTTCCGGTGCTCATCTGGCTCATCTCCCAGGATGTGACGCCTTTGGGCGGAGCCCTGATGCTCTTTGTCTTCGGGGTAGGCCACGGGGTGCCGGTGATACCCATCGCCACCTTCTCAAGAGCTGTGGGCGGGCAGATCGGAGAGAAGTACATCGCTGCTGGAAAGCATGTAACAAGGATATTCGGTCTGGCGGTGATCGTCATCGGGTTGATCTATGCGGTGAGGTATCTGGGATTTAAGATGTGGTAATGGGAAAAGAATATGCTCCGCGGTGAGAAAGCCACCTCCCGCTGGGCTTTTGAATTATCGAAAAGCGGTTTATATTTGCAGGGGTTTTGGAATTATTTCCTATCGTCTTCCAGACTCTCCCTGGCCAGATACCTCAATCTTTCCAGTATGTCCCTGGCCCTCTGCACGCTGTCGCACTGGGAGAGGTCCTTTGGATTGCAGCAGGCCAGAAGGTCCATTATCCTATCCGCCAGGGAGAAAAATCCCTTCGCCTCCAGGCTCTGCAGCAATAGGGCAGCACGATGGTTGAAGTCCCGGCACTCTGAAGATTGGGTGATCTTTTGGTGAATCATGCAGAGCGCTTCTATCTCCTGCAGCACATCTCGATCTTCTTGCTGATTTGTCATCATCATAACAAATGGTAGGCAGGGGATTTTAATGTAACCGGCGCCTGCAGAATCTCAGCATAAAACCCACATTCTGCGCCAAAAAGCATTAAAACGGTAAACGAAGAACTTGATCCCGCACATAGGCAGGAATGATTTTCATGATCAATATATCAATCGATCGAGAGGTCTGCATAAGCTGCGGCCAGTGCTGGGGGGCCTGCCCCGATCTCTTCGTTGAGAGCGAACAGGATGGCAAAAGTCAAATCGCCAAGAAGTACCGCATCGCCGGGAAGCTGGATGAGGGAGTCGCTTTTGAGGATCAAGAGGAATGCGCAAAGAAGGTGGCAGAGGAATGTCCCGCTCAGGTGATCGGCGTGACCCCTCCGGGAATGGGCTTCGATCCGATCTAACTCATTTTTTTCTCATTGCCATTCAGCCAGACAAAAATGCTGATTTACCATGGCAGCATTTGGATATCATATGAAATCCGACTCTGCTTCCAGCTCAGGGGCGGGGAAGAGGAAGGTCCTGTTCCTATGCACACACAACTCCGCTCGCTCTCAGATGGCTGAGGGCCTCCTGCGGGCCATGTATGGCGATCGATATGAGGCTTACAGCGCAGGGGTCGAGCCTACCAGGATCGATCCGAGTGCTGTCCTGGCCATGCAGGAGATAGGTATCGATATCTCCGGCCAGCGTTCCAAATCATCCCAGGAATTTCTGGATAAAATATTCGACCTGGCGGTCACAGTATGCGACCGGGCCAGGCAGGCCTGCCCCATCTGCAGCACAGAGATTGAGTTTCCCGCCCGGATGCCTCGATCAAGGGAGGTCATCCACTGGAGCTTCGAGGATCCAGCGGAGACAAAAGGATCGAAGGAAGAGGAGATGCAGGCCTTCAGAAGGGTGAGAGATGAGATAAAGGAGTGGATCTCTCAGACTTTGGGGGGATGACGGCAGGACTCTTTTTTCGGCTCTAACTCGCTTCAATATTTTTCCTCCTCTAAAAATATCACAATGCCATCAAGTTGGCCAGATATCCCATAACAATCGCTATTGCGAAGATTGTGAGCACAAAGGCTGCCAGCATCCTCTTTTTGAATATGGCGGAGAGTAGGGTCAGCTCAGGGATGCTCGCCCCCGCTCCGCCGATGATCAGGGCCAGCACTGCTCCCGTGCTCATCCCTTTTTCAATGAGGACCAGGCCGATGGGGATCATGGTCTCTGCCCGAATGTATATGGGAATGCCTATGATCGCCGCCACGGGAATGGCAAAAGGATTGCCCGGTCCAGCGATGCTTGATATCAGCTCCGTAGGCACGAA
>JAXDAR010000036.1:0-9253 GCA_034679645.1 Methanothrix sp.
AAGATCTATCGCATTTCTACCAGCAATTTTAATGTGATGCAGGATTACCTGCACGGCGACCCCAGATTTGGCAGCGTTAAAGGCACGAAAAGGGCCATCGTTTCTGCCTGGACCCGCAAGGAGTACCGCAATCTCTCGCGGGCAGAGGAGGTGGGAGTGCGGGTGCCCCATCCCATTGCCATGAAAGAGAATATCCTGGTGATGGAGCTGATCGGCCGGGGAGGTGATGTCGCGCCCCCCCTGAAGGATATAGAGCTGGAAGGGGCAGAGGCGGAACGGATCTACCAGAAGATCGTCGAATATATATCCCTGCTCTATAATCAGGCCGGGCTGATCCATGCCGACCTGAGCGAGTTTAATATTCTCTACGATGATGGCGAGCCGGTGATTATCGATATGGGCCAGTCGGTCACCCTGGACCACCCCCAGGCCAGAAGGTTCCTGGAGCGCGATATCTCCAACATAACTCACTACTTCCAGAAAAAGTATTCTATAGGCTCATCCGAGGAGATCTGGGCCCGGATCCAGAAGGATAAAGAGGAAGAGGCCGAAAAGAAAGAGAAAACAGGTGGAGACAAGATCGATCAAAGAAGCCAAGAGCCGAATCAGTAGAGACGGTCAGATCGATCCTGAGACTGGTTGGAACAAATAAGATAAGAGATGGGAATAGAGAAAGCATCAGATCAAGACAAAGGAGACTGACAATGGACATAAAGATCCCAGAAGAACGGATAGGAGTGCTGGTGGGTCCAAACGGCTCCACCAAGCACTTCATAGAAGAGAAGACAAAGACCTCCCTGGAGATAGATAGCGAGACAGGCACGATTTCCATCACATCCATTGAAGATCCATTGCAGGTATTGAGAGTTATGGACCTGGTGAAGGCTATTGGCAGAGGATTCTCCCCGGAGAGAGCATTCGTGATCCTGGACGACGAGATGCTGATGCTCGATGTGCTCGATATATCCAAGGTGGCTGCCACCAGGAGCGATATGGAACGGCTAAAAGGGCGGATCATCGGCAAAGATGGAAGGTCGCGGGAGATGATGGAGCAGCTCTCGGGCACAAGGGTCTCGGTCTACGGCAAGACGGTGGCCATCCTGGGCTATCCCGAGCAGATAAGAGTGGCCCGTTCCGCCATTGAGATGCTTCTGGATGGTGCTCCGCATGGCAATGTCTACAGCTTCATGGAGAGGAAGCATGAGGAGCTGGCCAAAGAGGAGCTGAGAGAGCAGGGCATACTCTAGGGCCCGCTCGATCTGATGAGGTTGGATTTTTGAGCTTCGAGTTGCAGCTGGAATTCACCGATTGGCTGCTCATAGCGACAGCGTTGATCGGCCTGTATTCCATTATCCTATTGCCCTTGAGGGATAGCGAATCCTGGAAAAAGAGAGGTGTGACCGTAGGAGGGATATCCGGCATCCCTCTCCTCATATTCCTGCGGACGACCAGGGGCTTGAAGCTGCTGGACAAGCTCAGCCGCCCCAGGGGTTTCTGGAGAGCGGTTGTCTCCCTGGGAATCCCTCTGGTGGTCCTGAGCATGACCTACTTCTTGATACTGGTCCTGCTCATGACCTATCTGATGATCCTCTCACCGCCTGAGCCCAGCAGCTACAACGCCCCCAGAAATATCCTGCTCATCCCCGGTTTGAACGAGTACATCCCCTTTTTCTGGGGCTGGATCGCCCTATTCATCACCATGCTGGTGCATGAGTTCGCTCATGGCATCCTCTCCCGGGTGGAAGGAGTCAGGGTCAAGTCCATGGGTATAGTCACCCTGTTCGTCGCCCCGATAGCTGCTTTTGTGGAACCGGATGATGAGGATCTCTTCGGCAGCAAGAACAAGCCCCCCCTGGTGAGCAAGGCCGCACGGATCAGGATTCTCTCCGCCGGGGTTATAGCCAACTTCCTGGTGGCTGCGCTGGCCATGGCCCTCTTCTTTGGACCGGTTCTGGGCTCCATCTCCGCCGTCGATAGGCTGATTGTGGTGGATGTCCAGGAGGGCTCAATAGCTGAGGAGTCAGGCTTTGAGAGCGGCATGGCATTGCTGCAGGTCAACGGATTGGAGACGACCAAGACTTTAGATCTCTACCGCAATCTGGGCAGCACAACGGCGGAGATCGAAGTCATGCACAACGGCCAAAAGGAGGTCCTCATCCTTCCCGGCCAGGTGGAGAGGGGAATCATGCTGGCCTCCATCTTCCCCGACTCGCCTGCCGATGCCGTCGGCCTGCCCGCCAGGAGCGTCATCTCCAGAATCGATGGCAAAGAGGTGGTGGATGTTGAGGACTTCCGGGGCCAGATGAACCTGACCCGTCCCGGCCAGACCATCACCATCACCACTGCAGATGGCAATACCTTTAAGGTCAACCTCACCTCCGCAGTCGGCCAGGAAGATGAGCAGGGAACGGAGCAGGATGCAGCGGGAACTGGCTTCATAGGCATTGGCATATCCGGGAATGCTATTTACTCCGGTGGAGCAGTATTCCAGGAAGCGCCTGCCAGCCAGTTTCTCCAGATACTGAAGAGCATTCCGGAAAACGGTATAGAGGGGTTCACCTATATGCTCAGCCTGCCCTTCTCCGGAATTCCCGGTTTCACCCAGAAGGGATTTCCGGGATTCAGCGGCTGGCTGACTGCGGTCTATCAGCCGACCGGATGGGCTGAGCCCCTGGGGGAGAGGTTCTTCTGGATAGCAAACCTCTTGCTCTGGATCGGCTGGATAAACCTTTATGCAGGCCTCTTCAATTGTCTTCTTGCCGGCCCCCTGGATGGAGGTCATATCTTCAGAGATCTGGTCCAGATGGGCTTTGAGAGGCTGGTCCCGCCCGAGAAGGCGGAGAGGCTCACCAGCACAGCGGTCGCAGTTTTCACATTGGTGATCCTGACCAGTTTGCTGATAAGCATCATCGCGCCGTTTACCCATAACCTATCGATCTGATGGCCGCGGAAACAGGAGAGCCTGATGCACCGGGGCGGCATTAACTGCCCCCTTGGGCCCTGCCTGCCCACCCTGTCAGGACCCTTTGCCTCCTGCTTCGATACGTTAGTTTTAAACCCATTCAGAAATTACAGGTTGGCAGGCAGGTTTCTTCCCATGAAAAAATGCTATATCTGTTCTGTGCGCCATCTTGCGGCGTTCGCCCTGCTGAGGGCCCTGGCCGCAACCGCTCAGTCCTTAGAGATCTCCAGCCTCTACTCCAATATCGACTCTTCCGATGTTACCCTGCTGGGAAGAGGAGACGGGGTCCTGCAGATGGATCTGATCCAGGACAACAGGGTCCTGAGCACCAAGAGCCTGGACGTCGATGGCCCCGGCACCTATGTTGTGCGCTGGCCGAAGCTGGATGTGGATAAGGGAAGCTATTCCGCCTGCGCCATGCTGCGAGAGGAGGGGACGGAGGAGAATAGCAGGGAAGATGGGGGCGAGATCGATGATACTGCCGTGCAGTCGCGGAGATGTTACTGGTTTTATTACGGGGGGGTTGAGCCGGTGAGGTTTGACGTGCGCGATTTTCGTGCCGACTCTCGCGGCCTCCATATGGCGATAAGCGCCCGCGATCCGACCATTGTGGACATCTACTATATGCTGGTCGAAGGAGATCGAGCGCTCTATGTAACCCGGGAGAGGGCGGTCCCCATCTCAGGAATCCTGTCCATGGCCATCCAAAAGGATTACGATTGGAAGCCTATTCTGGAGAACGGCAAGACGTATGAGGGCCGGGTCAAGATAGTGGAGCTGAACCACAATCAAACCAGAGCCTTTATGAGTTCCTTTGTGGCGGTTGAGGACGCCCGGATAACTGAGACCTATCAGGATGAGACCGGGGCCAGCGCTACTGTCATGGGGGAGTCCAGAGTTCCATTTGAGGGATTCCTCAGGTTCACCCTCTCAGAAAGGGGAAATGTCCTCAATATCACCGAGAGGAAGACTCCTGTGCTTCTCTCCGGGGATGATGAGACAGTGGAGATAACCTGGAACTCCACCCTCGAGCCGGGGGTCTACCAGTTGCAGACCGCCTTGATCGGCCAGGATGGAGGCATCATGGACCTGCAGGAGAATATCATCGAGGCCAAGCCCATAGCGAGGAGCAGTATCCCGGATGAGACCGAGAGCGCAGACCTTCCCGCCGGTCTTGCCGGGGTGGCAGTGTTGGCCGCAGTTCTCTTTAGAAGATCAAGAGGCAGATTGATTGAGAAAATAGAAAGTGACCAGCTATGAGATATTCCCCATTTGGCCTGGTGAGCGCTCTGATCGTTCTGGTGGCCATCATATCCCCGCCCTGCGCCGGAAAGATGACGGGCAGCGGGGAGAACATAATTGCTGCAACCGCTATTTCAATCGCTAACGGCACGGATTTATCATCAAATATGAGTTCGAATAATACTTCGAATATGACATCGAATTTGACATCGAACGTGATCCATAAAGCTCACAGGGAAAGCAAGGTGCTGCGCGCCGGAATCGAGGGCGCCAGGGATTCAATAACTCTGGGAGGTAATATCAGCCGCCAGGCTGCAGAAACCGAGATCGGCCTGGAGCCTAAAGCCGAGTTTAACCTCAGCCAGAGGCAGGGATCGGTATCGAAATTCAAATTCAATTCTGATATCTATACCCCGTTCTTCAGCCGGAACCTGTACGCAAGAACCAGGTCCACATATCTGGCACCGGATAACCTCTCCACCCGGGAGGTCTATAACCTCAGCGGATATCCAGTGATCATGCTTTCGAATGCCATACCCTGAGGAGGGAAAAAAGGATCAGAGATGATCCCCTGAATTTTTTCAGAGGAAATTCTGAATGTCTGCCGCCAACTTGGCCTTGTCGCGGAATCCAATGATCTTGTTTACGTACTTTCCGTTCTTGAAGACCATCAGGGTGGGGATAGCCGAGATCCTGTACTTATTCGCAGTCTGGGGATTCGAATCCACGTCCAGCTTTCCAAAGACCACTTTGCCTTTCATCTCTCTGGCCAGCTGCTCAATTACCGGAGCGATCATCCGGCAGGGGCCGCACCATTCCGCCCAGCAGTCCAGGATGAGAAGAGGATACTGACTGGCAGCGGCATCCACGCTTGAGTCTGTGACTATGATCGGCTTATCCGGCAGCTCTATGGCAGGTTCATCAGGTTTATTCATATCTTTCATCATCTTCTCCATTTTCTTTTTCTTAATCTCTTCCAGCTCGTCCAAGCTCAATCCTCCAAGCACTCCATAGCTCTTACAATCAGTGATTTGAAGTGGTCCAGCTCCACGGGCATGATGGTGAAAGGAAGGTTGGTGAAATCGAAGAATTCGAGAAGCTCCTCCTCCCTCTCCCGGGCATCCTTCAGTGTATCGATATAAACCGATCCTTTAAATGAGCCCATATGCAGGCGGGCAGTCTCCGGATCCCATCCCAACTGGCGGAATATTTCTCTCCAGGCATCCAGCCAGCCGGGGGATAGGTAGAAGAAGAGCCCCTCTCGCGCTTTATCTTCCATGGCCTTGCGGGTGATGAAGGCATCCACGCAGTTCTGACAGTCCACCAGGGCGGCATGATAAGGTTTCAGGAGCTCATCTATCCTGGGATGGCACTGGCCATAGGCCACTATTATTCCCCGGCTGCCATCCGACGAAGCCCTGTTAAGCTCCTCATTCAGGGCATCTTTAAGCTCATCGAAGTTGACATGCAGGCCTGGACTCAGGTAGCGAGCCCGAAAGGGGAATCCGAGATCCCCACTCACTTTTTCGATCTCATCCTTGAAGATGCCGCAGGCGATGATGGTGTACATGCTGGAATCATTTGTATCATCTATAGGATATATCTGTGATCCTTGACATTCGATTCCTCATCCATCTATCAATCCTCATCTATTTACCTGGTCATATATTTATATATTTGTCTATCTGCATATATATCTATTTATGAATTCATAATCTTTATCTAGAATAACTGTTAATGTTATTAATGTCAGAGCCTCATCATGAAGGCTTTCTTGTGCTTACGAGCTTTATTTTAAAGGGGCTCTTTTTGATTCAATGGGGAGTTACAGATGAATCTCTTGCCACTGGAGAAATTGGGGGCCAGATGCACCCCGGAAGGCATAGCAGACTTTGGGGTATTCCTGCCCTGGGTGACAGATGAGAATGGCAATCGCCTCTCAGTCAAGATAATTCATGAGTCTGACCAGTTCCTGCAGGATGTGCCGGCTAAGGCCTTCCAGATGGAATGCTCTATGGATCCGGAGTATGGCGAGTACTGGCACGGCCAGGTGGAGATAGACACCTCTGGAAAGCCCCATAAGAAATCCTCCTGGGGCAAGCCGGGCAGATACGTATACCGCTATTTTCTGGAGAGAAGGGACGGGGAGCCCATCGACTGGATCATAGATCCCTATGCGCGGGAGTTTGGCATCGGAAAGCTTTCCGCTTTCACCCTGGGCTACGAGCCTCATGTCTGGAGCGATGAGGAGGAGCTATGGAGGATTCCCAGGCAGGAGGATCTCATAATCTATGAGTTGATGATCAATGAGTTCGGCGGGGACATGTTGACTGCCACTCGCCATCTGGAATATCTGCAGGACCTGGGAGTCAACTGCATGGAGATCATGCCGGTAACCAATATATCCAACACCACCGATTGGGGATTTCTGCCCATCGGCTACTTCGGAGTGGACGAGAGGTTCGGCAAGAGAAAAGATATGCAGAGGCTGATTGACTCCGCCCATCAAAAAGGGATAGCGGTCATCCTGGATATGGTCTACGGCCATACGGACAGCCTCTTTCCCTACTCCTACCTCTACCGGGAGATGGGATTTGGGGTGAATCCATTTCTGGGCGATTTCGCCAAGAACCTCTTCGGAGAGAGCACCGACTTCAATCGTTCCCTGACCCGCGACTTCTTCTATACCGTCAACCACCACTGGCTCAAGACCTATCACGTGGATGGATTCAGGTACGACTGCGTTCCCAACTACTGGGACGGCCCCACAGGCCTCGGCTATGCCAATCTGGTCTATCATACCTATAAACTGGTCGAGGGAATGAGAGGGTCACCGGACTACTGGCAGAGGTTCTTCCAGGAGGATGAGATCCGCCTCATCCAGTGTGCAGAACAACTGGAAGGGCCGGAGGAGGTGCTGGAGAAGACCTACAGCAGCAGCACCTGGCAGAACCAGACCTTTGATGCCGCCACTTCTGTGGCTAAATCAAAGGCGGGCGAACTGGCCGGGGGACTGACTTATCTGGGCCACCGGCTGGGCCTTTTGGGCTATCCGACAACGGTGAAGATCAATGAGGATGTCATTAGAAAGAGCGCCCTGCAGTACATTGAGAACCACGACCATTACCGGTTCGTCTGCAACTTCCGCACCATCACCAGGGATGACAATGACCTTCTGAAAGAAGGGGACAGAAGCTGCTGGTACAGGGTTCAGCCCTATCTGATCGCCATCATGACCGCCAGGGGGATTCCTCTCATCTGGCAGGGCCAGGAGCTGGGGGAGAACTACTTCCTGCCGGAGAGCGGCATGGGAAGGGTGGTGATGTTCCGGCCCATGAGGTGGGACTACTTCTACGATCCCGTTGGCAAGAGGACCATCTGGCTGACCAGGAGGTTGATGAAGCTGAGACGGAAGGTGCAGTTTCTGAGGGGAGAGCACTGGTTCTATGACGATCCCGAAAGGTACCAATCGCGGGGATTGCTGCTCTTCTCCCGCCGGGCGGGAGATGTGTTCAGCCTGGTGGCCCTCAACTTCACAGATAGCGATCAAGAGACATACTTCCCCTTCCCGCTGGAAGGCGACTATTATGAGGAGATTCACGGGGAGGACGGCTTCAGAGCAAAGAAAGATGAGTGGCAAAAAATAGATATCCCCAGCAACTACGGGCGGATCTGGACGGTCGAGAACGGGAGATGACTGATGAAAGACACCAGGGGAGTGGGCCTGATCAAAGCCCTTCAGATCATGGATGAGTATGCCCGGCTCACCGGCCTGGCGGGCAGGGGAGGAAGACCACGACGATACCTGTGGACGGATGCTTTTGCCGTCTGCAACTATCTGGAACTCTTCCACCAAACTGTTGAAAAGAGACATCTGGATCTGGCCCTATTCCTGGTGGACCAGGTGCATCATACTTTAGGCCGGCACCGGGATGACGACCCCAGAAGGGGCTGGATCAGCGGACTGGGGGAGCAAGAGGGTGAACTCCATCCGACGGCAGGAGGCTTGCGCATCGGAAAAAGCCTGAGAGAGCGCCGGCCCCAGGAGCCCTTCGATGAGCGCCTGGAATGGGAGCGGGATGGTCAGTACTACCATTATCTCACAAAATGGATGCATGCCCTGCGATGCGTCTTTCGGGTTACAGGAGATCCAGTTTACTGGCAATGGGCTGTGGAGCTGGCGCGTGCTTCCCACCACAGCTTCACATATCGCAAAGAGAGGATGTACTGGAAGATGAATATCGACCTCTCCCGCCCGGCAGTCTCATCCATGGGGCAGCATGATCCTCTGGACGGTTTCGTCACCTACTGCGAGCTGCAGGCGGCGGGAGAGGATATCCATAACGCTCCGCCTCTTGACCTCTCTGAGGAGATCTCGGAGATGGCCGGGATCTGCCGGGGGATTGCCCTTACCACCAGCGATCCTCTGGGGATAGGAGGGCTGCTGTTCGATGGCTCGCGAATCGCACAGTTGATGATGAAGGGCTTCTTGAAAAGCGGCGGCCTCCTGGATGCAGTCTTAGCCTCTGCCAGGATCGGCCTGGAGGCATATATTGAGAGCGGAGACCTCCAGCGGCCTGCGGAGCACCGCCTGGCCTTCAGGGAGCTGGGCCTCTCCATCGGGCTCGCCGGCACAGAGGAGCTGGCGAGATGGTGGGAGGAGCGGCCGGACATATTCCCCAAAAGGGAGAGGAACGGGCATATGGATTCTCTTTTAGAACTTTTGCCGATGAGGGAAAAGATCGAGAGCTTCTGGCAGGAAGAGAGAAATCAGCAGACGTCCACCTGGAAAAATCATCAGGAGATCAATATGGTGATGCTCGCCACAAGCCTTGCTCCGGAGCAGTTTCTGTTGATTTGAGTCTTGGATTTGAATTAGTTATTTAAATAAAGCTGATAATTACCTCCCGATACTCATGAATAGGCCATTTCCCTGTTCATCAATCTCTATTCGGCATGAATTCCGCCCTGGGGATATCGGCTATATCACTCTCATGCATGCAGCTCTTTATGCACCCCAGCAGGGCTGGGACTACACATTTGATATTT
>JAXDAR010000037.1:0-61836 GCA_034679645.1 Methanothrix sp.
TATTTTGTCGAAGATCTCGTACATCGCTAGCATCTCCGACCTAGGCTCGTAAGGTACCCACTCCACATTCGTAAGGGGGCTGAATTCCACATCATATTTTTCAAGTACAGGCAGCCACTTGTTGTTATATGCACCCTTCCATGGGTGGGTAACCACTGTCTGGTTCTCAACTGCAACAAGGTTCTTGTAGCCTTCCGATCTTAGTGCTTTTAGAACGCCTTCAAGCTGCCATGGTGCCGTAGAGCATGCTGGATAGAAAAGAGTCCAGGAGAGATTGAGCTTTATCGCAGTGCCTTTATCCCTGGACACAGATTGCTCTATCCCCGTCAGATGCATGAGCTTCTCGTAATCATCTAGGACCGATCCTGGGCTTGTCCTGATCACGCTGACTTTTGATATAGTAAACGCCTTCCCACGAAATACGAAACGGCTCCTACGCCGACTGCAAACCATAGAGTGACTGTTCTTATTATTAATGTTGCTGCCACGGTGGTGGATTCGTTGAGCATCATGAGATGACTGGATAGTCCCGTTAGGGAGACCTCAGTGACTCCCAGGCCGCCAGGCAGCATCGTCAGAGCACCTGCAATGGAAGATATGGCATAGATGAAGGTTGATTCGAAGAGGCCAGCCTCAACAGATAGTCCTCGGAATGTGAGGTAAAATGCCAGGCATTCCATGAACCAGGCCACCAGGCTTATCAGGACCGTTAAGATGAAGGGCCTAAGTCTCAAGAGATCCAAGGAACTTAGGTAAGCCTCCGTGATATTCTCGAACCTCTCTGATATCCCGAATATCTTCAGCATGATCGTCTCTGATCTAAGCACCATCAACATGCTCAGGAGTATCGCTACAACCAAGGAGAAGGACAGGATGCTTACCCTGAAGACGAAGACTCCTAAGGAGGCAAGAGTCAGCATGGCTACAACATCCGTTATCCTGTCCATGAACACTATCGGCACCGTCCTTTGCAGGTCGTATCCCCTAAGATCCCTGATCAGCCAGGACTTCCAGACCTCGCCAACCTTGCCTGGTGTAACGGCCATGAGCAGTCCGCTGAGGAAAACCCAAAGATTTTCCTTGAAGCTTATGTCCAAACGAAGTACCTTGAAAAAGAAATGCCACTTGAAGGCCCTCAAGAGGTAGTTCGTGAAGGCGAGAACCAGAAGAACCGGAATATATTCCATGTGAAAGGAGGAGATTGCAGTCATGACTTTCTCATAGTCTCCGTAGATCATCATTACGAAGTAGATTAAGATGCCTGCGATCAGACTAATCCAGAGGTTGCCTTTCGCCACACCTTCACCCCCTTGGTCAAAGCCAGATAAGCTGGATTACTCAGGCCGCCGCCGACTCGAGTTCTGCCAGCTAGAATGCAGGCCATGGGATCATCTGATATCTCTGTCCACGCCCGGCCAACCTCCCTGTAAAAATGTGCATCGCTACCACCTATCATCGGCTTCTTATGAGCAAGGCATAGATCGAACGCTTTCCGGTTGAAGAGACACCTAGAGTTAAGGACCTCGATTGCATCCACATCGCCCATTACCGTCTCTACGTCCCTGAATCCTTTTCTCATCCTTTCAAAAGGGTGAGGTATGGCTGAAATGCCACCAGCTTGTCTTATCTCAGTCAGAACCTCTACGAAAGATCCTGGCTCAATCTCTCTATTTATAAAGTAGGCCAAGACCTCGCCTCTGTCCGTGGAGATCTCCTCGCCAATTATGACGGAAAGTTCCATCTGTTCGTCTCTGACTATATCGAAAACCTCCCGTGCACCGTCAATGGTGTTATGGTCCGTGATCGCCAAGCCATCCAGGCCCTTTTCTCTGGCATGCTCTATGAGCCGCTTCGGTCTCATCCAACCACATCTATCAGAGTGAAGTGTGTGGACGTGCATATCGAATTTCACGCATTTACCTCGTAAAGGGCAACGATTACAAAAAACGCCCAGAGAATAAGATTTGCCAGAGAGGCTCTGTCTTTCAGTATAAGCTCCGCCTCCCCACCGAAGTTCCTCAGATAGACTAGCTGCATAAAACGAAATATGCCATAAAATGCGAACGGAAGGGTGATTATCATATAAACATGCACTGAGAATGAATAAAGTGCGTAAGACATCAGGAGCATAGACACCGATATGTTTAGTAGATCCTCAACCATCTTCTCCGTGTACTGTGATAGGCAGTCTCTGGAGGTACTGGCGGTTAATAACTCATGTCGTCTCTTTCCGAAGGCCAGGACAAACGCCATCAGGAATACACAAAGGACTAGCCAAAGGGAGACAGGTACATTGATGACGATGCTCCCGACAATGGCCCTAAGCACAAAGCCGACTGCAACTACCATCACATCTATCAAAGCAAAATATTTTAGATAAAATGTATATAATAAATTTATAAATATGTATAATACCTCGATGTAACCCAACTGCTCGCCCACAAAGAAAGAGGCAGATAAGGACATAGATAATAACAGAATGGATACTAATAGAGCGGTTCTAGGTGAAAGTATTCCTGATGCGATTGGCCTGAACCTCTTTGTGGGGTGAAGCCGGTCTTTCTCGACATCTTTTATATCATTTATAATGTACACAGATCCCGAGATTAGACAGAACATTATGAACGCAAAGAGAGAACGATACCACATTTCCAAGCTAAATAAATTATAAGAAAAAATTATACCGACGAAGATGACAAGGTTCTTGTACCATTGATGTGGCCGCATCGACTGTATGAGTTCTCTAATCAAGATATCGCCAGCAGAGCATGTCTTGACACTCTAATGATAAAAAGGCGACGTATAGGTAATACCATCGATATTCCGGTGACATCTCATTCTGGTTCGGAACAAGCGGCGATCTGCCCATAGCTGGAGACTGGAACGGCGACGGCAAAGATGAGATAGGGGTATTCAGAAATGGGCCCTGGTACCTGGACTACAACGGCAACAGGGAATGGGATCCTGCTTCTGGCGATGTGTCATTCTGGCTTGGAACCAGCGGAGTCGCACCCCTGGCTGGAGACTGGAACAGCGATGGCAGAGATGAGATAGGGTTATTCAGAAATGGGCCCTGGTATCTGGACTATAATGGAAACAGGGAATGGGACGCAGCTTCCGGCGACGTGTCATTCTGGTTCGGAACGACAGGGGATAGGCCGGTCAAAGGGCGATGGGGCTCTTTATCAAGCTCCTTGGCTCCGGATCAGGACAAACCTCAACTGGACCTGAGAGAGACCTCTGCAGAAAAGATACGCCAAAAGAGAGCCGCAATCGCATTCAGGCACTATTATTTACAGGTAAGAAAGCGCCGAGGGTGGGATTCGAACCCACGATCCGCGGAGCGGAACAGGTTTAGCAAACCTGCGCCATACCAGGCTAGGCGACCTCGACTTACCCCTGGGACTTGACCTGGGACTATTTAAAATCTGCGTTGCCGCACCGGCAAACCGGGACGAGTATCAAGGATCCCCCACCTTGCTTCACCTCACGCAGGCCAAGAGATCCTTGCTGGTGACGATGCCCACCAGGGCACCATCCTTCATCACCGGCAGCCTTCTGATGTTGTGCTTTCGCATCAACTCCGCCGCCTTCTGGGTGGAATCGTCAAGATCTATGGTGATCAGAGGGCCGGGGGTCATGATATCGGTTACCCGAACCTTAGCCGGATCCAGCCCTTTGGCAAACACCTCCAGGAAGATCTGGCTGGTGGTGACGATTCCCAGACACTCCTTGAGGAGACACTCCTTCGCCACCAGAACGCTGCCCTTTTTCTGCGCAGCCATCACCTTTACGGCATCCAGCACCATGGCCTCCGGAGGCACAGTGACTATGGGATAGCTCATCAACTCTCTGACCTTCATGGCATGACCATTCCCTTGGGGGCGACCATAGAATAGCAGCCGCCGTCCTGCATTTTCTATCCACCTATAGCCGTTCTACCAAGATAAATCAGACGCTCAGGACATGTTAAGTTAAGTCATTCGACATCTCACATTCACAGCGGAGCAGGTGACACCCAGCGGGGAAAAAGAAAGGAGACTCCTATGCCTCCAGCTCTCCCCAATTCAGTTCCAGGCCCACCGCCGGCTGCTCCAGGCCGAAGCTGCGCAGGAGCACGGGGTGCAGCTCGCCAAAGCAGCCTATCCGCTCTTCTCCAGAGAAGAGGTCCGCCCCCCTTCCTGGCATGAATGCCCCATCCGTGCTGGGAGCGATATCCGCCTTAAGATCCATCTCCCTCAAGACGGCATCCACCACCGACCTGATCTCCGAGTAATTGGCACCGCTGTGAATGGATGCCGCAGCCAAGTTCATTCTGGTCTTCTTCTCCACCACCACATCCCCGGCGGCGAATATCCTCTGCGGAAGAGGATGATGCTGGTTGAGGGCGAAGATCTCCAACAGGGAGCTGAGAAGAGAGGTGCGAAGGATGGTATGCAGCTCGCTTATGGGGTGGAGCACCCGCACTGCCCCCGCCGCGGCGGAGGAGCGGCGCATCCACTGGAAGTGCACCAACTCATTGGTCAGGGTGAAGGGCATCGTCTCCAGATACCCCAGACCGGCCATGATCTCTCTGATCTCTCCTTTGCGCTGCTCTGAGGGATGGGACCGGCCCACAGTCACCGTCTGGGGAAGGCGGGCTTCCAGGTTGTCATATCCATATGCCTTGGCCGCGTCCTCGAAGATGTCCCAGGAGTGCATTATGTCCGCCCGGTAGGCGGGAACCTGCACCTGCACAATATCATTCCCGTCCTCCTGGCCAGGGACGGCTCCAAAACGCATCCTCTGCAGGCATTCGGCCAGCTCTGCTCCCCTGAGATTGAATCCTATCAGCCGGTTGGCCTCCTCTGCTCGCACCTTCCAGATAGAGGGAGAGAGGTCCGGGCTAACCAGGTCGCCCTCGCTCCTCTTCACCAGGACGCTCTCGATCTCACCCCCCCTCTCTGCCAGAGAGGTGACCACGATGTTCAGGGCCTTGTAGACCATGGGATCGGTCCCGGTGACATCGATGAAGAGGTCGTTCGTCTCCTCGGTGACGCTGGTCAGCTCGCCATTGATGATCGGCGGGAAGGAGAGAACCCGATCATCGGCATCCACAATCAGGGGATAGACCGGGCAGTCCTTCAGTATATGGCCATAATCTTTCCCCTTGGGATGCCTGGTGAGGATCTCCTCCATGGTCATCTCCTCGCTGAAATCCAGGGGGATGAACTTCCTTTGCGGGCTTTCGCCGAAGTAGCGGAAAGGGGGCCTGACCCGGGATATGTCGTGCACCCCGATGGCCACCTTCCGCCGGTTCCTGCCCAGCCCCCAGTGCAGGTCCTCCTGCAGCCCCATCAGGGACTCGATGGCCTCGCTGCTGAACTCAAGACCCCGGACAACGGCGCAGCCGATGAGAGGACGCACCGGTTTTACCGATTCCTCCACCTGCAGGACCACCGGCCCCTCTGTTACAGGATAGTCGACCAAACCGGTCTTGATCCCCAAAAAGCCCTGCATCGCTCTGGCCACCCCCTCCGGGCTGTAGAGGTCGGGCCGGTCTGGGAAGAACTCCACATCCACATACTCCTCTTCCGCCCTTTTTCCAATGTCCGCACCCATCATGGCCAATCTGCTCATGATGGTCTCTTTAGAGGCGCCAATCAGCCTCTCCATATCCTGATAATAAAGTCTGACAACGGGCATGATATATTCCTCACAGCTTGATGGAAACCGGCGTCTGGCGCAGCCATTCGATATCCGACTGATACAGCAGCCGCAGATCCTTCAGGCCCAGCCTGAGCATGGCGACGCGGGAGACTCCCAGGCCCCAGGCCAATACGGGATGATCGATGCCGAAGGGGGCAGTAACCTCCTTTCTGAACACCCCCGCCCCTCCCAGCTCCACCCATCCCAGACCGTCGATATAGACCTCGGGCTCGACCGAAGGCTCAGTGTAGGGGAAGTAGCCCGGGCGGAAGCGCACCTCAGGAAATCCCATCTTTCCGTAAAACTCCTTTAAGATGCCCAGGAGGTGGCAGAAGGTCACACCTCTATCCATCACAATCCCCTCCAGCTGCTCGAACTCCGGGGTATGGGTGGAGTCTATGGCCTCCCGGCGGTAGACCCGGTCGATTCCGAATGCCTTGACCGGCGGCTGGGGATGTTCTGCCAGATACTTGATGGTCACCCCGGTGGTATGGGTGCGCAATACCTCCTGTTGGGCCACCTCCGGACTCCAGCAGCCCCCCCACCCCGTCGATCCGACGCTGCCGCCGCATTCATGCATCTGTTTGATCCGGGAATAGTCGGGAATATCGCCCCGGCTGTTCAGATAGAAGGTGTCCTGCATCTCCCTGGCCGGATGGTCCTGCGGTTGGAATAACGCATCGAAGTTCCAGAAGCTGGTCTGGACAATCGGCCCCTTGATCTCCACAAAGCCCATCTCCAGCATGATCTCCCGCATGTTATCGATCAGCCGCTGGTAGGGATGCCTCTTTCCGGGAAAGATCCTGTCCGCAGGTAGGGAGACGTCATAGTAGCGAGGGCGGTAGAGCATGCCCCTGTAGTTCAGGTACAAACCGTCCGCACCATCCTGCCACTCCCCCGACTTTATCATGTCTGGGGTAAGAGCAGGCATATCCAGCACTCCGCTCTTTATGCCGGAGTATTTTGGCTCTAACTCATTTTTTGCCAGTTGGCCGGCATCGGTGATGATGTAGCGCCACTCTTTGCTCTTGCTGGATGCGATAAGCCCCCGGCTCTTCAATGCAGCCAGGGCTTTCTCATCCCAGCCTTTGCCGCTCCTGGGTCCTGTGAGCAGGGCCTCCAGGATCACTTCATCCTCCCCTTTTGCTGCCTCCCCCAGGGGCTTGATCACTCCCCCCTCGATCGCTGCCCAGCCCTTCGTGCGCAACCAGCCCAGGCCGATCTTGAGGGCAGGATCCTTCAGTTCAGACATGGGCTTTCCAGTGCCCAGGGACCAAAGGAGCCTTCTCTCCGGCAGGCCTTCGCTGGCATAGCCTGTCCCCTCATCAGTGAGAGAGATGCTCTCATCCACGGATTTATGCACCTGGATCAGCCCCTGTTCCGCCAGCAGATCTGCTGCCGCCCGGGCAGTCTCGACTTTCATCTGCAATTTTTGGGCTATGCTCTGGGGATCTGAAAGTCCGCTTGATATCGCTTTCAGCACTAGAAACTCATTTTCCGATAAATCTGATGACATGGTATCCTCCCTGCGCCGGTCGATTTTCAGGGCAACCGCCAGTTGCCCTCAAAAGAAAGAAAAGACTGGGTGTCCGGACATTCCCAAAGCCGGCCTCTCCTGCTCTGAGAGAATGGTTCTGTGATTGATAGTTTGGTTCTTCATTGTATTCTGAGGCACGTTTTTTTCCGTTAGATTGATTATTTATAAACCTGTCGAAGGGGACAGTTTCAGGATTTCATAAGAATCAGCGTTAAGTATTTCTACAATTGACGGATTCCCCTATATCCCAAAGCAAGAGAGGTCTGAAAATCTGTGAACTGGCACTCCATGACCACGGAAGAGGTCTTATCCAAACTGGATTCCGACCATAAGGGCATAAGCTCAAACCAGGCCCAAGAAAGGCTCTCCCAGCACGGCCCCAATCAGCTCGATAGCCCCACCAAACCCTCGCCATTGAGGATATTCATAGGCAAGTTCAAAGACTACATGGTCCTGGTGTTGATCTTTGCCGCTATCATCTCTTTTATCGCCGGCGAGACCACCAATGCCTATGTCATTTTGGGGATCGTCGTCCTCGTCGCCATCATCGGTTTCGTCCAGGAGTATAAAGCAGAAAAGGCCATGGAGGCACTGAGGGAGATGGTGGCCCCGGAGGCGGACGTCGTCAGGGACGGCAGAATGAGCACCATTCCCGCTACGGAGCTGGTTATTGGAGACGTCCTCTTCCTGGAGGCAGGGGATAAGGTCCCAGCCGACGGCCGAATCCTGGAAGGAACCTCACTTCAGGTCATCGAGTCCTCTTTGACCGGAGAGTCCCTGCCGGTGGAGAAGACGGCCCAGCCTCTGCCCGAGGAGATGGCACTGGCAGACAGAAAGAACATGGTCTTCATGGGGACCATCGTCTCTCAGGGCAACTGCCGGGCAGTGGTCACCGCCACCGGCCGGAGCACTGAATTGGGGATGATCTCCGGCCTGATGAAACAGGAGCAGGCCGAGCCTCCTCTGAAGATCAAGCTGCAGCAACTGGCAAAAAGACAGGCCATGCTGGTGCTGGTGATATCGGCAATCGTCTTCATCCTCATGTCCAGCCGGGGATTGCCGGTGATCGATGCCCTCATCGCCTCCATCGCCCTGGCAGTAGCCGGGATCCCTGAAGCTCTCCCCTTCATCGTCACATTGGCCCTGGCCTTTGGAACCCAGGCCATGGCAAAGAAGAACGCCATCATCAGAAGGCTCCCGGAGGTGGAAACCCTGGGCTCGACCACTGTGATCTGTACCGATAAGACCGGCACCCTGACCACAGGAGAGATGACCCTGCGTGAGATCCGCACCTACAGAAAGATCGAAGTCACGGGAGCAGGATACGATCCCTCCGGCCAGTTCAATTCCAATGGGACGAAGGTCGACCCGACAGAGGAGGATCTGGCCAGAGTCCTCGGGATTGGGGTGCACGCCAACAACTCGGCCATAGAAAAGGCCAATGGTGGCTGGCGGGTGGTGGGGGATCCCACCGAGGGTGCGCTGATTGTGGCCGCCAAGAAAGCAGGAGTCCTAGACAAGATAAAAGAGAGCAGCAGCAGATTGGTTGAGTATCCCTTTGACTCCGACCGCATGAGGATGACCACCGTCGATGAAGTGAAAAGGGTGGGACATATCGTCTCCATGAAAGGGGCACCAGAGGTGGTGCTGAGCCACTGCACAAAGACCATCTCCCCCGATGGGACCAGGCCTCTCACCGAAGAGGACAGAAGATCGATTCTGGCAGAGGCGGACCAGATGGCAGAGAACGCTCTGCGGGTTTTGGCCCTCGCCTGGAAGCCCACTCCGATCAACGATCCGGCGGAAGCAGACAGCATTGATCTAATGGAATGCGACCTGATCTTCGCCGGCCTCACCGGCATGATGGACCCCCCGAGAAAGGAGGTTCCGGAGGCGATAAGAATCAGCAAGGAAGCGGGCATCAGGACGGTCATGATCACCGGAGATCACCGCCTGACCGCCAGGGCCATCGGCAAGGAATTGGGGATAGGCAACGGAGAGGTGATCGAGGGGATCGAGCTGGACCGGATGAGCGCAGAGGAGCTGACCGGGCACATAGATGAGGTATCCGTTTTCGCCAGGGTGACTGCCGAGCACAAGGTTCGCATAGTGGAGGCCCTGAAGGCGAGAGGCCATATCGTGGCCATGACCGGGGACGGGGTGAACGACGCTCCGGCACTGACCGCGGCCGATATTGGCGTGGCCATGGGCAGGACGGGAACCGAGGTCACCAAAGAGGCCTCGGATATGGTGATCGCCGATGACAACTTCGCCACCATCGTCAGCGCCATCGAGGAGGGGAGGAGGATATTCGACAATATCCGAAAAGGCACCTCCTATCTGCTCTCGGTCAGTTTTGCCGAGCTGGCCACCATCTTCTTCGCCGTGGCCCTGGGATTTCCGCTTCCCCTACTGGCCGCCCAGATCCTGTGGATAAATGTGGTGGCAGAGGAATTTCCCGCCATCGGCCTGGCTTTAGAGCCCTCTCATTCCGATATCATGAAAAGAAAGCCCCGCGATCCCAGGGAATCTATGCCCTCCCGGAGCCTGATGATCTATACCCTGGGAATCGCCGCCGCCATCGTGGCCGGGACCCTGGGGATGTACCTGATAACCCTGCAAGAGAATCCGGATGTGAGCTATGCCCGGACGGTGGCCTTTGTGGGCCTGGGCTTTTTCACAGTCTACAATGCCTACAGCAGCCGTTCGCTGCAGGAGTCCGTCTTCAGGATGAATCCCCTGGGGAACAAGACCCTGCTCCTGGGTATCGCGACCTCAATTCTGGCCATACTGGCGGTGGTCTACATTCCCTTTATGCAGTTCATATTCGAGACCCGACCGCTAACATCTGAGAGCTGGACTCTCATCCTGACCACGGGACTGCTGGTGATTCTGGCGGCAGAGGTGATGAAAAAGCTCCTCTCAGGATTGAGATGAATTATGCTATGGGCATCACCGAAATCCTTATATCTCGGCAATTGCCGTATAGAACTGATGGCAAAGGTCGAATCTCATTTCTTTCCCACCTGAAACTCTGACTTTTGCCCCCTCCTATTTACTTCGATCTCGGTTCCCTTATGCACACCATTCTGCATCACAATATCTGCTGGAACTCATCCAGCCTTCTCTGGGCCGAAGCCGTGAAGAGCGCTGCCTTCCCGATCCACGAGCCGGCAGGGGTGAGGAGCCGGCTGGCCATCGCTTCGCGAGCGGTGGAGAGGGAATCAAAGGCTCCGGCGGCGAGCTCATCGCCTTTCGGGCCACTTCCCGCACCACCCACACCCCCAGCGGGGCCCAGTAATCCTCCGAGATCTCCCTTACCGCCAGAACTCCAGCCTGCCGCCCCCAGCGCTCGAGATGCTCCAGCACCGCCAGCCGGGCGGCATAGTATCCCCCGGCCAGAGGGCTGTAGTCCTTTTTGGGACGGGCATCCTCTCTATCCCGGCCAATGAATCCCTCCTCCGCCCAAAGAGAGTGGGGCCGCCAGATCTCAATCAGCTCGAAACTGAAAGGCCGGGGAGAAAGAAGGATCTCGAAGTGGTTGGCCAGCTCCTCCCCAGAGAAGAGATAATAATCGTTGACCCGAGGAAGATCAAGAACATCATCCTTCAGATTCCTGCCGATCATGTCATCGGTTGCGTTATGGACCAGCGGGTGGGCACGAGCCGTCTCTTCTTGCCCAAAAGGCCGATGGAGAGGAGGCGGGAGAGGTGATCGACGCCTATGCCCGCGGAGTAAAGCTCGGCTGCTGCCACACTGGCCGGCGCGCCCCGGTCTAAAACGATCTGGTCCACCTTGCAGGGGATGAGGGGATTGGTGGTGATCTCCATTCGATCCAGCTCACCCGAGGGACCGGTAGGGGAGAGAACGCCATCGAACTTGAGACCTGCCCGCGGTGGTTTGATGAAGGAGACCTCCGTTCCCACCGGTGCAGAGGACATGGCGATCTGCTGGCAGTCCTCCAGAAGCCTTCCCGGCGAGCCCGCCTCCATCACCCTGATCTTGGCCTCGGAACGGACCATTCCCAAGCGGGCGGAGATGATCCCGTCCATGTTCATCCCCAGATGATGAAGCTTTTCGGCCCCGTCGGAGGGGAGGACGGGCCCCGCTCTGACCAGAGGATAGCCGGACCTGCCCACGAAGACCTCAGGCGGGGTGAATCCCTCCATACAACTGCCGATCCTGGGAAGGGATACCAGCTCCTCCAGGCGGCGAACTATCGGGCAGACCGGCAGGCCGCACTCTCCCCGGCCTTTGCAGGTGATACAGCTCATGATTCCTGGGCAAGGCCCTTATAGGATATATCAACTATCATTTTTCGATGAACGAGAGGTTGATTCCGGCCGTAGCCCAAGACTGGCGGACAGGAGAGGTGCTGATGCTGGCCTATATGAACGACGAGGCTCTGGCCAGGACCCGCGAGACGGGCAGGGCTCATTACTGGTCCAGGTCGCGGAATAAGCTCTGGCTGAAGGGAGAGTCCTCGGGGCACTTTCAGCTCGTGCGGGAGATAAGGGTGGACTGTGATGAAGACGCCATACTGCTGCTGATCGAGCAGGAGGGCGGTGCCTGCCATACCGGCTATAGATCCTGCTTTTATCGGACCATTGACGGCCAGGTGGTGGGGGAGAAGGTCTTCGATCCCCAGGATGTCTATTGAGGTATGGGATGAGTCCACCCGAAATCCAAAAAAACAAATGCAATTTGGTCCCCTGCAGGGAGAGGTCATATCCCCTCTATCGCAGCCCTCTGGTCCGGGCGGAGGCCAGGCTGGTGGGGGAGCGGGTGAAAATCAAGGTTGGTGGACCGCTGGCCTTTTTGCCGGCCATCAGTTCCAGCATGGAGCTGTTCGATGGGCAGCTAGCGGTGCGGGCAGAAGATGAGCAGCTATCCCTCTCCACCTGGATTCCTCCTCTGCCCAGCCTGGCCTTCGACCGGCTGGCGGAAAGCCGCATCCGATCGCTCTTCGGTCTGCGCACCCCGGACCAGGTGACGATCTCCATCACTGAGGAGTGCCCCAACCGCTGCTCCCACTGCGCTCTGCCCAACTCAGGAAACCGCCTGCGCCTCGATCCCGACGTCGTACGAGACCTCATCGGCCAGGTCCTGGATATAGGAACCACCCTGGTGATATTCGATGGTGGGGAGCCGACCCTCTACCGGGAGCTGCCGGAACTGGTGAGCTATGTGGATGATAGGGCCATATCCACCCTTTTCACCTCCGGAGCGGGATTCACCTCCACTCTGGCCAGGCAGCTCAAAGAGGCGGGCTTGTATGCGGTCAACGTCAGCCTGGACAGCCCTCTGGAAGAGGAGCACGATGCCATGCGGGGAAGGGAGGGTGTATTCTCCGAGGCGATGCAGGCAGTGGAAAATGCCCTTTTGGCGGGCCTGTTGGTGGACATCTACGTCGTGGTTCGCCATGAGAACCTCCCTCACCGGCAGAGGTTTCATCAGCTGGCCCGGAATATAGGGGCGCACGAACTGACCTTCTTCGAGGTGGTATCCACCGGCCGCTGGTCCGATCGCGAGGGGCTGGCCCTGACCGCTGCCGAGCATGCCCGCCTGGCGGAATTCGTCTCCGCCAGTGGAGCACCCAGGATCTTCTCCGTTCCCGACGCCTACCGCCGCTTTGGCTGCTTTGCTGCCAGAAGCTGGATGCATGTCACCCCCGCAGGAGAGGTCTATCCCTGCTCCTGCTATCCCCAGTCCTGGGGCAACATATTGAATGAACCAGTGAAGAAAATCTGGCAGCGCATGGGACGATTTCCTCATAAAGGGGAGAAAATATGCCCTATGAGGAAATAAAGGGATTTTTTTCTGTTTATCGGGATTTCATACGCCCCAAGAAAGGTTGTAAGCAGTGGTTTAATTAAACGAAATTTTTATAGAGCCCTGCAAATCAATAGATCTATATAGGACATTAATCGTGAACAATGTTTGATCTAACCATGGATTTGACACCTGTTCAACGAGATATACTAACCGCATTGATCAACATCTATCGTGTTGAAGGAAGAGCAGTTAAGGGCGAGGAGATCGCCGAGCTGATAGACCGCAATCCGGGAACCATCAGAAACCAGATGCAATCCCTGAAAGCCCTCAATTTGGTGGAGGGAGTGCCCGGACCCAAGGGGGGCTACAGGGCCACAGGAGCGGCCTATGAGGCGCTGAATGTCGAGGCCACGGGCGATGTCGTGACCGTACCCGTTCTCAGGAATGGCGTTCTCATGGAGGGAACCACCGCCAGCGAGATCATATTCAACAAGGTGATGCACACTCAGCTCTGCGATGGGGTGATCCACATCATCGGCAATATCAGAGACTTCAATGTGGGTGATGAGGTGGAGGTAGGACCGACACCGGTGAACAAGCTCTACCTCCGGGGCACCGTACGGGGCAGGGATGACACCATGAGCCGGCTGATCATCCACGTGGATGCGATGATATCCGTGCCCAAGATAGCCATCAAGAAGGTCGCCCGTCGCGCAGTGCGCATCCCCCCAGGCGCTTCCATGCAGGAGGCGGCGCGCATTCTGGTGCACAATGGGGTTCAGGAAGCTCTAGTCGAGGATAGCTCCCCGGGAATGGTCAACCAGACGGATATCGTCCGGGCGATAGCGGATGGAAAGGCGGACCAGGAGGCGAGGGAGTTCATGAGCAGGGGATTTTTAACCATCGACTCCGAGGAGACCATATACGAGGCGATCAAGATGCTGGGCAAAACCGGTACCGGCCAGCTGGTGGTCTCGGAGGACGGCACCCTCTGGGGATTCGTCTCTCCTGCCGACCTGATAAAGACCCTCACCCCCGCCTGATCTCAGTGCCGGTGTGCCCTCCCAGGGCACCTTTTTTCAGATTTTCGATATTGCTGCCCAGGACGATGGAGGTGGAAATCGAGCTTCGTTCGATGATCTTGGCCGCCAGGGGGTCGACGGGGGAGCGGGAGCCGGCCTTCATCTCCGTTTGGGCGGCCATTCTTGAAAGCTCGCCATGGGTCATGCTGGCGATCTTCTCCGCCTTGGGATCTTTTTCCGGATCGGCAGTGTAGACCCCATCCACGGAGGTGGCGACGATCAGCCTGTCGGCCTTCACATACTCTGCCAGTAGGGCAGCAACGGCGTCTGTGGTCTGGCCGGGGGCCACCCCGCCCATGACCACCACCCGACCCGGGCAGGCCAGGCGGGCGGCCAAGGCATAGGAGTCGGGGATCTCCTGCGGAGCAGCCTGTCCCAGGGCAGCCACGAGCAGGGAGGAGTTGAGCTTTGTCGCCCCGATGCCTATCAGATCGCAGAACATCTCGCTGGCCCCAAGGGCGCGGGCTTTTTCGATGTACTCGCGGGCGATCCTGCCTCCACCGACGATGACGTAGATCTGGTGCTCGGCTGCCAAATGGCGAAGGGCATCGGCATACTCCTGCAGGCTTTTCGCATCGCGACCGGCGAGGATGGAGCCTCCCAGGGAATAGACAAGTATCATGAAGAAGGCCTAGCGGCGGGAGGGGATGAAAAGGTTGTCGGTTTATTTGCAGGCCGGCTGGCCTGGCTAGCCTGCAATAATCCATCTTATCTTTTTCTCACTTTTCATTTACATCTCCGCCAAAAAGGAAGTGATGGGATATTTCCAGCAAAGAGGAGAAGCATATCCATCCGAGATTGAGGAAGACCTGGAGCTTGACTATAAAATGATCTGCTAGATCGTGGAAGAGATGAAAAGAGAGGGACGGCGGGAGGTGCTCTGATAGAAAGCTCTGATGGAAGGCTCTGATGGAAGGGCCATGATATGGGCGATTCCATCCATAGCTACCGAATCCTGGCTGAAGCCAGAAAGATCAGCGATCCGCAGGTCATAGCGAAAACGGGCAGACACAAGGCTAAACTGCCTGCAAAAAAAAATAGTTCGAAGGCTCTACGCCTTCTTGTCCAGCGCTTTGACGACCTCGCCGAAGATGGCCTTGATGTCGCCCACTCCCAGCACCGTGGCCACCAGGCCGCGCTTGTTGTAGTAGTCGATCAGGGGCTGGGTCTGGGCATGATAGGCAGACAGTCTCTGCTTGACCGTCTCCTCATTGTCGTCCGCCCTCTGGTAGAGGTCTGCTCCGCAGGCATCGCACTTTCCGGCCACCTTTGGCGGATTGAACTGAACATGATAGGTGGTGCCGCACTTGCACATCCGCCGTCCAGTGACCCTCTTGACCAGCTCCTCATCGGGAACATCGATATTTAAGACCACATTTATCTTCTGGCCTAGTGTGGGCAGGATCTTGTCCAGAGCCTCAGCCTGGGGCATGGTCCTGGGGAATCCGTCCAGCATCCATCCGCCCTTAACATCATCCTTGGCCAGGCGGTCCTTGATGATATCGATGAGCAGTGCATCCGGAACCAGCTTTCCTGCATCCATGAACTTCTTGGCCTCAACTCCCAGAGGGGTGTTGCTGCGAACGTTCTCCCGCAGAATGTCGCCGGTGGAGACGTGAGTTACCTTGTACTTGTCGGCGATCATCTTGGCCTGTGTGCCCTTGCCGGATCCCGGCGGGCCGAGCAATATAATATTCATCTATCCAATCCTCCTAATTCCCGTAACCTAGCAGCCAAATGCCGCTTTTCTAGCGGGGGAATGGTACTATCCCCGGCCTTAAAAAACCTTCTCCATTACCTCCATTGGAAGAGCCCTGGCTATAATGCTGCCGCCACCACAGTCATCACCAATCCGGAGAAGACCGGTATGGAAAAGTTATCATCAAGCCCCTTGCCATCGACGATGATGCATACGCCATCTGCGACCGTAGCCGCTGCCGCCCCCGCCAGATAAACGGGAAAGGAGAGATAGGTGATGGCCGAGGCGAGGTAGCCGATCAAAAGGCAGCCGGAGAACATGGCAGCCAATATCGGTAGGGGCTTGCAGCCCCACATCTCTTTCCTGCCCCGCACATCGGCGTTGGCCAGGACCGATCCGGCCAGACCGCTGATGGTGTCGCCCAGTGAGAGCAACAAGACTGCGTTCACCGCGATCATCTCCGGAAAGAAGATGACGCATATGAGGCAGCCGGTGATGTAGTAGATGAAGCTGGCCACCTTATGCTCCTCCTGCGCCCGCACCTCAGGAAGGCGGATTCTCCCCTTCAGCCTCTGCCACTCCAGGATCAGTGACACGGCCAGGGCAAGGGCCACAAAGCCAATGGTGAAGTCCCTGCCTAAGAGCAGAAGGGAGAGGGGGACGGAGAGGCCGGAGAGGTGAATGACCTTTCTCCTTATCTCCGAGATAAGCTTGCTCTGCCAGTCGGCGGCCATATCAGGCAGGGATAGGACCCCCCGAACCCTTCTTTCCCCAGATCGCCATTGTTGCTCGCAGCCTTTCCCCTCAGTCGCTCTTTGCCGAACGGACGGGATCACCAGCATCCTGGAATGAGAGGTCTCCATTGAGGAGAGCCTGCAATTTGTCCGCCACCTGCCAGCGAGCAACCCTCACCTGGCTCATGCTGTCCCGGTCCCTGATGGTGACAGTACCCTCTTCAATGGTCTCATAGTCTACAGTGACCTCGTAAGGAGTGCCGACCTCATCGTTGCGCCGGTAGCGGCGGCCTATGGACCCGGAGGTGTCGTAATCCGTCCTCATGCCACGGGAGCGCAACTCCTCCAGGATCTTTTTTGCCGGGCCGGCGAGCTCGCTTCTGTCCATCAAAGGAAGCACCGCCACCTCGATCGGTGCCACCCGGGGCTTGAACCTGAGGACCGCTCTCTTCTCCCCATCGATCTCATCCTCATAGTAGGAGTGGTCGAGAATGGAATAGAGTATCCGGTCGATGCCAAAGGAGGGCTCAATCACATGGGGAACGACCTCCTCTCCCCGCACCTCCTCCTCCACCTCCTCAAAGGAGACTAAAGCCCGGTCGATATCGATCATCTCTCCGTCCACAGAGACAGAGATCAGATCCCCGGTCAGCTCCCGGGGGTTGAGGGCGCGCAGGGCCTCGGCCACCGCTTTGGCCTTTCCCTTGAACATCGGCCCCAGGGCCTTGAAATCGGGCTTGACCACCATCTTCTGCCTCTTTATGGGTTGGTCGTAATTGACAAAGACGGAGAGGTTCACCTTGCTGACGGCGGTATGGGCTTTGAGGTCATAGTCTGTCCTGTCCGCCACCCCCACCAGCTCGATCCAGCCCAGACGGTCGAGCAGGACCTCTGCATCCCAGCAGTCGGCAGCATAATGGGCCATCTCGTCGGACTTATGCTGGCGGAAGCGCAGCCTCTGCGGATCTATGCCCACCGCCAGCAGGTACTGATAGGTCCGGGCCACATAATAGGCCAGGGTCTGGTGGGCGACGATCCCCTTTTCCACTGCCTGGCCAAAGCTCATCTCCTCCTCTTCTCCCTTCTCCTGCGCCTCCTGGGAGTAGAACTTCATCCTGATATCTCTCACCTCTGAAAAGCGGGGATGGCTCTTATCACGGGGGTCGATGAAGATCTCCGCCTCGGCCTGGGTGAACTCCCTTAACCTGATCACTCCCTGGCGGGGAGAGATCTCATTTCGATAGGACTTGCCGATCTGCACGGCCGCAAAGGGCAGAGCCCCCCGGAAGTAGCGCAGGAGGCGGGGGAAGTTGATGAACATCCCCTGAGCAGTCTCCGGCCTCATGTAGCCGGTCATCTTGTTTCCCGGGCCGATCATGGTCTTGAACATGAGATTGAACTCATAGACCTCAGAGAGCTCTCCGCCGCACTCCGGGCAGGTGATCTCGTTCTCCTGCATGCAGCGGTAGATCTCCTCATTGCTCAGGGCATCAGGAACCTCTATGATATGCTTGATCAGGTGATCCGCCCGGTAGACCTCCTTGCACTCTTTACAGCCGGTGAGGGGATCAGAAAAGCCGCTAAGATGTCCTGAAGCCTGAAAGATCCCCTCCACCCCGATGGTTGGAGCCTCGATCTCTGCGAAACCTTCTGCAATGACGAAATACTGCCGCCAGATATCTTCTATTCGCCTCTTGAGGGGTGCTCCCAGAGGGCCGTAATCATAAAATCCCGCTGCTCCGCCGTAGAGCTCGAAAGCGGGCCAGAGAAAGCCCCGCCGGCGGGCAAGCTCATTTACCAACTCATTCCTGTCCATTTCCCAATCCTCGGTATGGCTCCAGAGTATCGGAGGTGATTTAATCTTTGTTATGAAAAAAGAGAGGAGACTGCAGATCTCAGGAGGGCAGATCTCCGTTTCGACCTGCGGGACTATCTCAGCAGGCGGCAGAGAACGCCAGGAGCATAACGAAGGCAGCCATAACAGTGCACAACAGGATTACGTCTCCATATTTGCCCTGCATCACCCGCTCCAGGCTCTTAATTATGCCATTTTGGCCGTCATCACCCGCCATTACTCCCTGACCCCGTATCTCACTCATCTGCTGCATGTAATCCACATGGTACGGAATGATTTAAGTAGTTGTTTTTCACATTGGCTTTTTATTAGATCATTGTTCTCGTATTTTAAATCATATGAGTTTCATGTAGCCGTTATCTAGGTAGAATATGTAAAGAAAATCCGAAAATTTTACATCGATCGGACGATATACTGTAACTTATATCGGTGTCGGCGACACGGGCATTGCTTCATACTGGATTGCTCTCTGAGCTATGCATCATATCTGGCCGGACCTGAGGCAAACCGCTCATCAACCTATTCCCTCACCAATTATGAACCTGACCAAAAAAAAACTGCCAGGGACGAGACCATGGCGTCCCGCCCTGAGTATTCCAATCTTCCAACACCATTCAGGTCCGCCTATTCGATCTTCACGTCCTTTCCTTTTCTCTTCTCTTTCTTGTCCAGCTCCAGGGTCAATATGCCGTTCTTGTAGGAGGCTTTGGCGCTGTCCGGATCAACAGCTGAGTCCAGATATATCATCTTGTAGAACTTCTTCTCGTCATCAGTTCTTATCTCCACGCTGTCCTCTGCCACATCCAGCTTCACCTTTTCCTTTTCCACTCCGGGAAGCTCCACGAATATCCTGAACTTCTCCTGCTCGCCCATGACATCGACCAACGGCTCTCTACCCTGGCTGGGCTCAATTCCCCGGCTGGAAGGCCGGATATTACCGAATTCCTGGAATACGGGCTCCTTTCCCGGCTCTGCAGTATAGCTGAAGCCATAAACGAAAGGCCCATAGCGTCGGGATACGCCTGTGGGTGTATTCTCCTCGCGAACCAGGTCTTTGAACTCCGGGGGCATGGATTCCTCAAACCTCTGGATCATGCTCTCAAAGGGCTCTCTGAACCAATCATCCTCGAACCTATCCTTCCTCTCAAATGGGAAGCCCTTTGTGAAGCTCTCAAATATGTCGAATATGGATGGATATCTCTTGTCCCACATTTCTATCACACCTCACAATTACCTTTGCATACTAACCGTAGGATAGTGATAGGATATAAATTTTTTGCCTCCGGTAAGGGAGAAAAGGGTGAATGTGCCGGTTTTTGGCAGGAGAATTGAGTTAGCAGGTGAGATAGAGGCAGGATGAACGCCAGGCCACAGCGTTCCGGAAGGAAACAGAGCTGCAACGAATGCACTCGTCTCATCCCGCCCTCAGCCAAATGCGCGGAAGAAGCCGGACAGCACTGGATTCTTGCACAGCGCCCTTTTTACAGGGACCCGGTCACCGGCGGTGGAGGGCCTCTCATGGCTTATTCCCTGCGCATTACCTGCTCCGCGAGCCTCATTTGCGGACTATGGCGACCGAACATCATATATTCCGCCCAACGGCGTTTTCGCCAACTGCCGAAAACCTGCACCAGTATCCGTGCGGCGCTATCCGGCCCTGCTGATTGATCCCGCTATTTGATGGAGGATGAATTCGATCATCCATTGCCAGGATGATTGGCCTTTAGAGCTTAATCGGCGTATTAGTCCGCTATTATTCGATACATCACGCGGCAAAATACTTGTTTATCTCTTATAGATATATCAACTTTTCGGGACAGAATATGACTGACTATGAGGCGCAATCTGACGATTTACATATATGTCCGAGTGATTTTTTATGCTAAGTTGTGTGGACATGCGTTTGTAAGGTTAGCAAAATCAGTATGTGCAACAGTATCTGAGTTGCTCCTTCATTTCTCTGAAAGCTCCCAGGAGGCAGGAGAAGATAACAACCTTCAAGAGGAAGAAGTGCCTTGTTAACATTAGCCATTTGGCAGCAAATTGAATTGAAAGTTGTATCGAATAAAGATAAGGCCAAAGCAAGAGCATGCTAGGATGTGAGATCAATGAGAGATGGCTTAGTTCAGTTCGAGGCCGAGGTCCAGAGCCTGAATCAGATCCGATCCAGAGTGATCTGCGCGGAATCCGATGGCCCCTGGATCGAGGGAAGGATGGAGGACCTTATGGTTCACTTCACCTATGCCAGTTGGACGGCATATAACCTTGGCTATGCTTTATCCATGGTCCTCTCCAGCAAAGAGGAAGACCTCGGAAGGAGAATCTCGGAGATGATGACCAGGATGATCTCCTCGATGGGGGCGATTCAGCTGGCAGAGATCAGGCTCACCCCTGAGGCCATAAACGAGCTGAAGAGAGATCGCATTGAACCCTGAATGTGTCTTTCCAGGCCGATCGATGAGCCCGGCCAAAAATGCTTCCGGATTCCTTTCTTATTTTATCCAGCCCATATGTAAGCAATTAGAATATTGAAAGTAGCCCGGCCAGGATTCGAACCTAGGTAAGGAGGTCCAGAGCCTCCTGTGATTGACCGCTACACTACCGGGCTTCGCCACTAACCTTGCAACAGGTGGTTATTAACCTATCGATCCGCCATCCTTCAAGCCGGATGAGAGCAGTGAATGGCGGCTTCTTCTCGAGGGCTATTCGATCCTGGCATCCACCACGCAGTGGACCACTCCTGGGGAGTACTTCTTCACCCGAACACAGTTCAGTATCCGTGATCGCCTGCCTAAAGCCCTCGCCACCTCCTCAATGTCGCCAACCGCCCTCTGCGGGTACATCCAGGAGGGGACAGTCTGATGATAATGGAGCACCCCGCCCGGGCGCAGAGCCCTGATCCCCTTTTGAAGATATTGATCTGTCACCTGGACCATGCCCATCACCACCCTATCCGCCACTCCCTCAGGAGTTACCTTCGCGCAGTCTCCCAGCACTGGCTTCACTATCTCCTCCACCCTATTTTTTTTGATATTCAGGCAGAGATATTGGTAAGCATTGGGGTTCAGCTCAATGGCCACGATCCTCCTGGGACGGGAATGAACCGCCATGGGAAGGGTGAAGTAGCCTATCCCGGCGAACATGTCCACCACATACTCCCCCCGGCCCAGTTCGCTCATACGCATGCGCTCCCTTAAGTTACCGGCAGAGAACATCACCTTCCTGGCATCCAGATGAAAGATGATCCCATTCTCTCGATGGACCGTCTCCGTCTCTGTGCCGGCGATGATCTCCCGCACCGGCTCTCTATAGGGACCCTCGATCCCATAATCGCGCAGGACAGTCCGGCAGCGGGGATAATGGTCCAGTAAGGCCTGTGCTATGCGGTCCTGCTGAGGGCCAAGCAGTGGATGGATCTTGACCACGATCACATCTCCCAGAATATACCAGCCCCGCGGCAGAAGCTTGATCTCCTCAGGCAATAGCTGGCCTTTCAGCGATTCTGTCAGATCCGGCACCTTCCGATAGTAGACCGGATTATTCTGAGGTATAACCTGAAAGTCGGGGACGCTGGCGGTAACCGGTATCTCTGCATAGCTGCCCCTTTCCACCACCTTGCGGCTGCGATCGAGCAATCCCAGAGCAGTGATGGCACTCAACGTGGCAGCTACATCCTCTTTCTTTGCCCTCACCGCCAGAAGAGAGAGGTCAGGCCTTTTTGCTGTAGCTCTGCTCAAAGTTCACGCCATCCCCGGTCAAATTCAAATTTAGGATCAGGGTATCGTTCCTGCGCGTGACATAGTAATCCTGGCCATGAACCTGCAGGCTGGTGTCATAACCCTCGGTTCCGGAAAAGCTGAGGCTCAGAGGGACCTGGGTCCAGTTGTCAAGCAGATAGATCTTCATGCTGGCATCGGTACTGGAGTTCATCTTCACCAGGGTGTCAGCCCCATGAGCGATGGTCACTATCCCCCCTTGGGCGCTGATGCTCTCGTCTATATTGGGGGGCAGCTTCATCTCAATCTCATTGGGCATTCCCTGGGGATTGATTATGTCAAAGCCCAGGTAGCTCTCATTGCTGGTATTAGTCAGATAGGCAGAATATTCGACAAAGATCAGGGGCTTGCCATTGCCGCTGGAGACGGGGCCGTTTATGGAGAAAACGCCGGAGAACAGATAAGCCGCCACAGCCAGAATTATTAACAGTCCTGCCACCCCGGCAATCATCATCTCTTTGCTTATCTTTCCCTTTGCAGTGGGCACAGGCATGGCCGGAGACGGTGTGGGGGACGCAGGCTCGGCTATCCTGGACGGAGCCGTCTCCTCTGCCTTCGCGAGGGTCTCATCGGCGATGCCCGCCGTCCCATTCTCCGTCGCGATGCTATCTCCAGCCTCCTCGAATAGATGAGAATAGGATTTTGGTTCGGGCTCAGCAGCGGGCTTTTCTTCCGGTTCCGCGATCAATTCGGTATCCTCTTCCGGCTCAAAGGAGGCAGCTTCCTCTTCATCGGAGGAGGGGGCAGCAGGCCCGGCCAGGGTTGGGGTCTTCCTGCGCGTGGGCAGGACCACCGCCCCTTCATCGAAGTTCAGGATCAGATCGGTATACGTGCCCGTGGAATCCACGAACTTGAGGGCGCGCGGTACCAGGTAGGAGACGCCGGATATCTTGACCTCTTCAAAGAACTCGGTGTTCTTCATAAGACGATCTTTAAATGCATAGACGGCACCGCTCTCCATCTTAGCATCGATCTCGCTGAGGCTGGGGAAGCGGTCTTCCTGCGCGGCCAGCTCTTTGGTGGCGACGACATAAGCCTCGAAGAAAACCCGGCTCATTCGGTTGAGCCTATTGGTGTAGCGCCTATCGAAGAGGAAGGAGAAGCTATCTCCTTTGAGCTGCAAGCTCTCTTCGCGCGAATGCCGCCAGGCAGAGAAAGAGACGTCCATCAGATATGCATATCTTCAATCCAAATAAGTATTTTATGTATAACGGGATGGAATTTCACCTCTCCGGAGATGGAAATCGTGATCAATACAGCGAATAGGTCTCATATAAATCTCGTATGACAGCTATCTTTAAATCTCGCCGGAAAAAATAGAAGGTCGATGAAACACTTGGGATTGGTGTGGGTTCTTTTGCTCCTGGTGATGGGTGCGTTCATGGAGCCGGCATTGGCACAGCTGACCGCCGGCCAGAGCGTCACTCCAGTGTTAAATGTAGGCGAGAATGCAATGGTAACAGTCACGCTGACCTATTACGGCAGCGATGCCACTTTGGCGATTATCACACCCGGACTCCCACCGGGCATCCAGACCAGCAATCCGGAAGGTCAGAGCGCACAGCTGTATCCTGGCATAACTGCGCCCATCAGTTATCCCATAAGAGCAATGCAAAGCGGCAATTATACTATCGCCTCTGATGTATCGTATTCTGAAGATGGAACTCCGAGAAATCTGCGCCTGTTGTCCCCCCTCATAGTCATTGGCCAGACCATGCCCATGCAACCCGATCAAATGGTTCCTGCGGGCATGGCTCCACTATCAGGTGGGAGTCCTCAGGGTATCAACGGCTCTGAATCCTATCCACCCGGTTTTGCTCCTCAGAATCAGACTGGATTGATGGCAAACAGCACCATGCCCATAAGTCCTGATGGCTACAGCGCACCATACCCAGAGGATGCCCCTTATTCGCATGATCTGAATCCAGACCGGCAGTACGAACAGGAAAATGAACAAAGGCGCTGAAAGGAAGCTAAAGCCAAGCCGATCTCCAACTACTTGCTTTTTTGCTTATCCAGTCCCAGATCGCTGCGATTATAGAGCGCCTGCAAATAAAATCCCCGTTCCTCGATAACCTCCCTTCCGCCCTCCTGGCGGTCGAGTATAGCCAGGGCCTGTACCGGCTCATATCCGGCAGCAGCTATTCGATCAATGGCCCTCAATAGCGAGGCTCCGGAGGTGACCACGTCCTCCACCACCGCCACCTTTGTCCCCTTTTCCAGCGCCGGCCCTTCCACATAGCTCATGGTGCCGTGCTTCTTGGGCTCCTTTCGCACTATCAGAGCGGCCAGACCTCTGCCCTGCAGATGGCTGAGGACGGATATGGATGATACAATGGGATCTGCGCCCAGGGTTAGCCCACCGATGGCCGAAACCCGAGGGTCGATCATCTCCAGCATCAGCCTGGCGGTAAGATAGGCCCCTTCCGGGCTCAATGTGACCCTTTTGCAGTCTATGTAGTAGTCGCTCTTCCGTCCAGAGGAGAGGATGACCGGCCTTATCTCCAGCGACCTCTCAATCAGCAATTCCAGCAGTCGATCTTTATCATTCACTCTCAAATCCCTCTTTTCCGGAATGCATAAGCATTGGGAGAGCTGATAATCCTTGCTGTCCCGGTGATCCATCCGGGCAAACAGATCCATCCCGGTCCAAATAGATCTATCCGGGTAAATCGATTCACTCTGCTAGAGCGGCCAATCCTGAGAGGCCTTTATCTCCGCCAAGAGGCCAAGATCGGTGCCATCCAGCAGATAGAGACGAGCGCGATCCATGTCGGCCATGGCCAGGAGAGGACCGCGCATATCCTCTGCCGGCTCATTGAGGGCCAGTCCGCCGCATAAGGGATTGAAGGCAGGCATGATGATGATCTCCTCAGAAGAGGAAAAACCGTAATGCTCCTCCATAACCTCAGGTCGTACAGGCGCTCTGACCCAGACCGGATGGCTCTGGGAGTTGCCCAGGGGATCTTTGAGCCTCACCGCGGGATGAAGATGGGCGGCAACCAATAGGGGGGAACGAACCACCTTCTCCTCCGGCCAGGTATGACCATGAAAGTAGCCCCTGCCATCACGCACGATTCCTGTAGCGGGATGGACTCGGACCCCCAGGGGGGCCATATCCGCCAGGTTGCTGTCATGGTTTCCCGAGACTATATCCACCTTTACCCGGGCGGATAGCTGGCGGAGGAAATCGGGGACCTCTCGTCTCTCCTGCCAGCTGGTCTTGGGCACATTGTGCTTGAGGTCCCCTAAGATCAGCAGCCGGTCCGGCCGGATCGCCTCCAGGTATCCATTCAGGAGAGCGAGGATCTTTTTGGTCTGACTGGGTATGGACACCCCACCCAGCCACAGCTCATGCTCCAGGCCCAGGTGGATGTCGGAGGCGACTAAAAGCCTCTCACCCCCCTCGGCCAGGAGGAGGGGGGCAGCAAAGACGGGGGAAATGGAAAAAGCATCCGAAGCTGGTGAATCTGAAGAAGAAGCTGATCGGGAGTCCGGAGCGGTCAATCCAGCAGACCCTCCAGTTCGCAGCATAGCTCTTCGATCTTCGATGATATGCTCAGGCAGGAGAATTCGATCATCAGGTTGACGCGGCTGGATTCGGACTCCCCCGCATTTCTGATATCGGTTCTTATCCCCAGCACCTTCTTTTTCTGCTGGAAGAACCGTCCGACTTCCCAGGCGGTGCCATCATCCACTCCAGATCCGTCCAGGATGGCCACCATCAGGTCGCAGCGATCCAGAGCCTCCAGATTCGCCCGGAAGATCTCCTCTGGCGTCCACTGATTTGTGGAGAGTTCATAGGGCCAGATGATCTGCACATCCTTATCTGCCAGCCGCTCTCTGAGGGCGACACAGAGCTCTTTTGCCCAGGCGATCTCCCCTGCAGAGAAGATGGGGCCGGCGAGATAGATGCTGTGAGGCTGGCCCATGGCAGAATCGCCCGCCATCAGGCCAAAGACGCGGCCGCCGTGAGCCTGGACCGGACAAAATCCCGATCAAGGCTGGCCAAAAACCAGCCCACCTTCGGCCCCTGCCTGTCACCCAGGAAAGCCAGGTATATCGCCTGGAAGAACTTCTTGGAGTCCAGGTTCATCTCTTTGGCCACGGCATAGACCAGATCATGGATCTGGGCAGCGGTCTTATCCCCTATCCTTCCGGCGAGCAGGCCCAATCCCTCACGCTCGGCAGGGGAGAGGTTGTTTACCGCCGGGGGGAGAGTCTCCTGCAACTGGAACTTGACATAGGAGGGAGCATACTTCTCCAGCCAGACCAGCACATTCCTGGCCCGGCCAAGGATTTCCTCTTTTCTGGATACGACATCGTAGCCGGACCTCTTCAGAGCGACGAAGAGCTGCTCCTCATCTCCGCGGGCGATCTGGACGGCGGTGACCATATGCCTGAACGGTATCTCAAAGGGCCCGCTCTTGCTGACGTTGGAGAGCTCGATGGCTCTCTCATCTCCTTTTCTCTGGTCGTACTCGTCCACCAAAGAGAGGAGCGGCAGGCCGGGATCAAACTCGATATGCTTTTCCGGCTTGTTCCGGATGATCAGGTAGCGCAGGACCTCCGGCGGGACGACATCCAGCATCTCCTGGATGGTGACCACAATCCCGGTGGAGCTGTGCATGGCCCCCACTCCCTTGAGGTGGATCCATTCGTAGACCATGGGGAAGGGGGCGGGGTAATTGTAGATCTCCTCGCTGATCCTCTTGCCGGTATCGTATGAGCCCCCGGCGGTAGCGTGGTCCTTGCCAAAGGGCTCCACAGTCACCTGGAATATGGGCCAGCGGGCAGGCCAGTCCACCCTCCAGACCAGCTTTCCACCCCCGGCCATGGGGACGGTACCCTGGCTGCCGCAGGAGCAGACGTAGTCCACCGTCTCGGCGTCAAGGTCAAAGCCAGTAACCCGGGTGGTGTTTGTCCGGCCGCAGACAGAGCAGATGGCATCAAAGGGGCTCCAGCCCTCGGGCACGTCCCTGCCTGAGACCTCTTTTAATATGCGGGCGATGTCGTCCTTCCGGGAGAAGGCGGTCTTGATGGCGTGGTTGTATTTGCCCTCCTTGTAGAGGACATCCGCCCGGAAGACCTCCGGTTTTATGCCCAGCCGCTCCATGCTCTTCAGGAAGGGATTTAGAAAGTGATCGGCATAGCTGGCGCAGCATCCTGTAGGGCAGGGGATCTGGGAGAGAGGCTTTCCGATGTGCTCGTTGAAACTCTCCGGCAGGAAGGGGTAGAGCCTGCGCAATCGGTCGAAGGTATCGGCGATATAGATCAAGCGCGCCTGTACCCCTCGATCCAGCAGAGCGCGATAGACCGCCTCGGCAGTCATTACCTCGCGCATATTGCCGATATGAACCGGTCCGGAGGGGGTGATGCCGGTGGCGATGGTATGGGGGCCAGAGCCTTCCAGCTTCTCGGCTATGACGTCCGCCCAGTGAATAGACATGTTCGGCAATCGATGCAAGGAGGGGATATTAAGCTTCCGTTTTGCTCCCCCGGGGGCACGAACAGCCTTAAGTCTCCAAAAGAGCTTATTAAGCAGGAGAGCAGCTTTTCAGGCTGATGCCCTTCATCGAACGTCCCGGCCTGGACGAGTACTTTATGGAGATCGCCGCGGTGGTGGCCAAACGTTCCACCTGTCTGCGCAATCAGGTGGGAGCCCTCTTTGTGAAGAACAAGAGGATACTGACCACGGGATACAACGGCGCGCCTGCGGGTATTGAGCACTGCGATGTGGTGGGCTGCGCGCGGGAGAATGTCCAGAGCGGCACCCACCATGAGCTATGCCGGGCGGTGCATGCCGAGCAGAATGCCATCATCCAGGCGGCGATGCACGGCATATCCATCGAGGGAGCGACACTCTACTGCACCCACCAGCCCTGCATCCTCTGCGCCAAGATGATGATCAATGCCGGTGTGAAAAAAGTGGTCTACCTGCACCGCTACCCCGATCAGACGGCCCTGGAATTCCTCCAGCAGGCGGGAATTGAGGTGGTGAGGGAAGGGATTTAGCACTGTTGTTTCCAGCTCTGGTTTTTTTGCTATGCATTGAATCATTTAGCCGGTTTAACATTGGCTTCTTTTTCTGCAATTTTGCAGTTTCGCTCACGAGGTTGCTCTTCGAGGCCTCTCTCGCAATGCCCTATCGTGCTGGACACCGGGCAGGCTCGGATATCTGGCAGTTAATGGTTGAACGGGATTGAAGCATTTGCCGTTCAATCTTTTTATTCGCACCCAAACACATCTGATTAGGTTAGAGCCAACCGAGTGCCTTCTTACAGGACGCCCGCGAGTCGGGCCTTCAGCCCTCCCGCGCTACTGGTTCTAGCCCTCAACGCCGGGCAGGCTCGGGTACTTGGTCGTTAATGGACGAATAATCCTCCGAATAGCCTGCAAAAGTCCTCCCAAATAGCGGACAAGATCCACCCGATTATTACACAAAATATTTCATCATGCAGATATATTAAATATTGAGGGGTAGAAATGAGAGGGAAGCTAATTTTTTGTTTAGTCATCTTGATCGCTCTATGTTTGCCCGCATCTGGGCAGACATCCGCCATTGATCAGGTTCTGCAAGCCCAGTCCTCCACACAGGGCAACTGCACTATGATTAAAGCCGTCGAAGTTAATGCAAGCACAGAGGTAAAAGGAATCGATCCTGTGGATGCTGCCGGATGGAAGAGCAGGGGTCAAGCCCTCGCCGAGCAGGGAGAGAACGATGAGGCAATAAAAGCTTTTGACCATGCGATCGAGATAAATCCAGACGATTCAGAGTCCTGGTGCACAAAGGGCGATTTATTCCTGTTCCAGGATAAGGGCGACGAGGCCCTGAAGGCCTTCGAGAAGGCAACCGAGATCGACCCGCAGAGAAGCAAAGCCTGGAATGGCCGGGGCAATTCTCTCATGCTCCTCGGAAGATATGATGAGTCAATTGTGGCCTTTGAGCGGGCAATCGAGATAAATCCAAAAGATGCAGATGCCTGGAATGGGAAGGCCAATTCACTTATCAGCCTGGGAGAGTATGATCGGGCAATAGAGGCTTTTGATAGGGCTATCGAGATTGCACCGTGCAATGCAAATGCCTGGTGCAATAAAGGGTATGCTCTCCGCACTCAGGGCAGTTATGAAGAGGCACTGAAGGCCTTTGACCGGGCCATCGAGATAGACCCGAATGATCCATATGCCTGGATAGGCAAAGGCGGTGCACTCGCCGCACAGGGAGAGCATAATGAGTCAATGAGGGCCTTTGACCGGGCAATTGAGATTGATCCACAGGATAAAGACGCCTGGCTCAGCGAAGGCCTTGCCCTTCAATCCCTGGGCCGGGACGAGGAAGCCATGCAGGCCTTCGACCATTATTTCGAGGTCTTTAATCAGTCTATCGAGGCCTTCCCAGACAATGCAGATGCCTGGTGCAATAAAGGCAATGCCCTTCTGGCCTTGGGCAGGGAGAGGGAAGCTTTGCAGGCCTTTGAGAAGGCAATCGAGATGGATATGCAGAGCAGTAAAGCCTGGAACGGCAAGGGAATTTCGCTCATGAACCAGGGCAGGAACGAGGAGGCCATGCAGGCCTTTGATCGGGCCATCGAGATAGAACCGGATGATTTGAAATCCCTGATCAATAGAGGCTATACCCTAATTAACCAGGGGAGATATGATGAGGCAATAGTAGCCTTTGACCGGGCCATCGAGATGAATCCAGAAGATGCAGATGCCTGGAGTGGAAAGGGCAATGCACTCGACGGCCAGGGAGAGTACGATCAAGCAATAGAGGCTTTTGATAGAGCCCTTGAAGTTGCACCATACAGAGCAGATATCTGGTGCAATAAGGGCTATGCTCTCCACTCTCAGGGGAGGCATGAAGAGGCAGCAGTAGCCTTTGACCGGGCCATCGAGATGGAACCGGATGATGCAGAAGGCTGGATAAACAAGGGCTATGCTCTAATTAATGAAGGCAGATATGATGAGGCAATACGGGCCTTTGATCGGGCAATCGAGATCAACCCTGCAGATGTAGCTTCCTGGAGCGGCAAAGGCAATAGTCTAAAAGCCCTGGGAAGAGCTGAGCAGGCCGCTGAGGCCTTCAGCAGGTCCGCGGAACTCGATCCAGGTGATGCAGCCAACTGGATTGCGCTCAGCGATGCCCTAATGGAGCTGAACAGGTCGGAACAGTCCGCGAGAGCCTTTGACCGGGCTATCGAGATCGATCCTGCTTATGCCTGGATGTGCAGGGGATATACTCTGCAAGCAAAGGGCAGGGATGAGGAGGCTATGCAGGCCTATGAGCAGGCGGCCAGTGTCCAGCCCCTGGATGCCGACGACTGGATAAGAAAGGGCGATATGCTCATCAACCTGGAAAGATACGATCAGGCCCTGGAGGCCTTTGACCAGGCGGCCAGGATCGATCCGCAAGAAAGAGAGATCTGGGCGGAGAGAGGCATGGCCCTCATGGGCCTGGAGAGGTATAACGAATCCCTGCAGGCATTTGACAAAGCTATCGGTATCAATCAATATGATGCAGCAGAGGATGCCGAGACATGGGCGATGAAGGGCGTCGCTCTGAGCAGGCAGGGAAGGCATGATGAGGCGGCAGAGGCCTTTGGAAGGACGATCGATGTAAGTCCAGCAGAAAATCCATTTGACTGGGTCCTGAAGGGCAATGCCCTCCGTGATGGGAAGAGATATGATGAGGCCATTGAGGCTTATGAACATGCCCTGCAGATCGACCCCGATTATCCCGATGCCTGGCAGGGCAAGGGCGACGCCCTCCTGGCCCTGGGAAGAGTCGAGGAGGCCGAGGCTGCCCAGACGAGAGCTGAGGAGTTGGGGGGAAGCAGTATATCCCCCTTCCTGATATGAGGGGCAGCTGCCCGGGCTATTTTTTCTGCTCTTGCTGAACATACTGCGAAAAGAGGGATTTGGAATAATGACGAGCGTGATCCATCAATCCAGTGCTGATCTTAGAACAGGAAGCATTATTGCTCTGGTATCCATTCAAGCTTTCTCTCTATGATGGCTTCAGCGTTCTCAGTAAGAATTATGCGCTGCGCTTTGTGCCTGCCGGTCTTCGCTATAACCCTTGGGTCACTGATCTTCCGCCCTTCAGCCCTTATCCGGTAGCCGTGAATAGAGTCGCCTTCATCGTAGCCTTTCATCAAAGCACCTTCAGGCGTCCTTCTCTCTTCAGCTCATCCACAATCTGGCAAATTAATTTATAATCAAGCTCCAGGTCCTCTTCAATCTCGGAGGGATAGGCTTCTTTCCTCTCTTGGAAGTATCCCATGACCTCTTTTTTGGCGGTATCGTAATCAACATCACGATATTTAATAGTCTTGATAGCCGCCAGCTTATCTCGAATGGCATCCCTCACAAAGTCGGAGGTGTTAAGATAAACACCCGAGGCAACTAATTGCTTTATCTGCTCTAACTCCACAGCGGAGACCTTTGAGCCCACGACATGCCCAGCAGACCTGACAGTTTCCTGCATAGTGGTTTAAAATAGTTAACTTAATTAAAAGACTTTTCGGCCGATATGGGGAAGTATGGCCACCCATTTATGTGGCATGCTGCAAATATAGCCGCCGCTGCCCGGAGAATGATTGGCTGCAGAGGCAACATAATACTCTTCATGATCCTGGCCTTGAATTCCTGGAGGAATGAAAGATATCATTTAACCTCTTGACTTCTGCCATTACCACCCTTTCTGAGTCCCGAAGTCATGCCGAGCTCTGTCACATTCACCCCGCGCACAGCTCGACCTTTAATCTCTGCAGCACCCTGTACTTTCCATGGAAATCGAACTCCATCCGGCAGTCTCCCTGCTCCCCGAGACATTCAATGTCCTGGTTGCCCCGGTACAGATGCTGGTCAGTGCCCTGAACAGCCACATCGACCTGCAGCGCTACAGGATCCTCTACATCCCGGGCAACTACTCCCGCATTCTCAGCCAGCTGGATCGCAACATCACCGAGCTGGAGATCCGCCGGGCCTTCACCTCCTTCCAGCTCATGACCATCCTGAATGAGAACCGCCACAGCTTCCTGATCATCGAGCATGACCCCATGCTCTACCAGGACGGAGAGGAGATGGTGGAGTACATCGCCCGGCATCTGCGCCAGACCTCCAGAGAGGCGACCGTCCTGCTCTACGCACCCGCACTGGACTCGCATCTGCAGAGGATGGCCGAGCTGGCCGACCGGGTGTTCTGCTTTTACGAGATGCCAAAAAATTCAGCAAAAGGCCGGGGAAAAGCCAAACAAAAGATGCAGGAAGGAGCCCAAAGGACACTGGAGGCATACTCGTGATCTGGGAGTATCGAAATGCCGTTCTGGCAGATCATGCTGCGATTATCATGTGGCTATATTGTATGCATCCCATGCACAAGCAATCCAAATTATGGGCGCAGCTATGAACTCCAACACCCCCATAGTCACAGTCAAAATTGACACGACCAAAATACTACCGAAGAACCATGCTGCTGCCCTCCAGAAATGTCCCGCATAAAACTGTCCTAGACCTATGATCAACAGAGATAAAATTGCAGCCGTTTTCTTGCCCAGTTTCCCCACCTCATACAGACTAGTAGAGGGGAAGGCAAGCAATTATATAATGCTAACCCATTGTTTGACAAAGGCGGCACAAAAAAAAGAAATTAATTAATTTATCACATCGACCCGTCGCCGTACCATCTATGGCGGTTTGAGTACCTTGCATGACACATTGCTATGATTTCGAGAGCCAATACAGAGCATGAATTAATCGCCTTGCCATTCACATCGTTCGCTATATCTCATCCCACGGAGCCCTGCTCCGGACACCGATTTTTATCTATCTGCACCCTGCTCCGGAATCTCAACTTCCACCTCATCTCGAAATCCTCTTAAATCGTCCCCACAAATCAATCCCCAATGAATGAGATCCAAAGCCCCACCTATCTCGTCTACGGCGCAGGAGCCATCGGCAGCGTTCTGGGAGGCTTCCTGCACAATATCAATAGACATGTGACCCTTGCCGGCAGGGGAGCCCATTTTCGAGCCATGCAGCAGGAGGGGCTGAGGATCACCGGCATCTGGGGCGAGCACCTCGTTCCTCCGGCAGAGATCAGGACCCTCGCCGATCCCAGGAATGAAACCGAGAGGTTCTCGACCATCCTCTTATCGGTCAAATCCAAGCACACGGAAAAGGCCGCCCAGGAAGCAGCACCACTCTTGGCAGAGGACGGGATCATGGTCTCCATCCAGAACGGCCTGGGCAACTGGGAGACGATTGCCAGGTTCGTGGGCGAGGAGCGCACAGTCGGAGCGCGGGTGATCTTCGGGGCGGAGATTCCCAGGCCAGGCCTGGCAAAGGTCACAGTGAACGCAGACGACGTCCTCTTGGGCGAGCCCTTCTGCCCCGTGAACCGGAAGCTTTTGCAGACCCTGAATGACGACCTCCAGCTATCCGGCATTCCCGCCCGCCTGGTCTCAAAGGAGGAGATCTGGTCCGCTCTATGGGGAAAGGTGCTCTATAACTGCTCTCTCAACCCCCTGGGGGCCATCCTGGAGGTTCCCTATGGCCGCCTGGGGGAGAGCGAGGATACCCGGGAGATAATACGAGAGGTAATAGAGGAGATCTATTCAGTGGGCCGCGCCCTGAAGGTCACAATGCCCTTTCCGGTGGACGAGGATTACTATAGGTATCTATTGGAGGTGCAGCTTCCGCCCACCCGCGATCACCGCGCTAGCATGCTGCAGGATATTCTGGCAAAAAGAAGGACGGAGATCGAGGCTCTGAACGGGGCCATCTCCCGCCTGGGCAGGGAGAATGGGATCTCTACTCCCTACAATGACCTTCTTGCTCGCCTCATAAGGTTCAAGGAGATGGGAGGCGAGGATAAGGTGCTGCTGGGATGAAAGGGCTGAGATGGTGTGCACACGAGGCAACATTAATCTATATTGTGAGTGTACAGAGAATAATCGTAACCTTCATTTTCAACATGTGGCTTTAAAGATTATCAAAGAACTCATTACGGCTGACACCTGCCTCTTTTAAGATCTCGCTTAATAAGCCTTTTGGAATATCATTTCCATGAAATGGGACCACAGCTGATTTTTTAATTTTTGGATTATGATAAAAGTGATGACTGCCCCTGATCCTTTCCAGTTCGAATCCACACTTTTCGAGGATTCTTGCCAGCTTTTCAGGTGATATGGATGGTAATTTCGCCATTCTAGGATCAGTGATTTCTATTCAAGGATTCAGGCGTTCGCTTCAACTGCAATAGTGCACACCACTGAATTGCTGTCTTCGACGGGCACTTCTTCACCGCGCTCAATCATGCAAGCTATAAAGCCTTCTATAGCCTCCTTTGCCATCTCCATCGCTTCCTCAACTGTCCTGCCGAATGTAAGGCAGCCTGGTAGCGAAGGCACAATTACGGTATAAGTTCCATCCTCCTCTTTTCGGAGCAGAATTCTGTAGTATAAGGTCTTCATTGTCACAGTCCTTAAGCGGTATTGATATTTGATCTTGGCGAAGGAAGTATCGGCCTTTTCCCCCAGGCTTGCCATACGAGGAGTAAGCGGAATGAGTTTACGATAGGATTCAATAGCCTCAAACGACATACGGTATGAACATCTTCGTCCTCTTTTTGTACTCAAGATATTCCTCGCCGAACTCCTTTTCCATATCCGCCTCCTCTCTTTTCGCCAGCCGGTAGTAGAGGACGAGCAGCAGGACATACAAAATAAGCAAGGGCAGTGTGACCCATTCCAGCATCATTCCAAAGGTGATCAAAAAGAAGCCGATATATTGCGGATGGCGGATAAGGCGGTATATGCCCGTCTGCACCAGCCGTCCCTCTCCCGCGTCCATTCTCCAGTATTCCTGATGAATCTTCCTCCAGCCGACCAGAACCAGGGCGATGCCCAGCAGGGAGACCATGATCCCCAGATACATCCCCCCCAGGCCGATGTACTGGCCCAGGGTGTGGCCCCATAAGACCCCCTCCGGCAGCCAGAGGCCAAACAGCCAGCCAAGGGCATACATGCTGAAGGGAACCCCGAACATCTCCACCGCAAACGCCAGCACAAAAGCGGCATAGACTCCAGCCGGTTTTATATGGCTCTTCTTGTAGAAGGGAACGAAAAGAAAAAAGACGCCGTAAATGACTATCCAGACAAGAACCGCCCACCACATTCCAAAGTGAGACCAGATATCCTCGTTCAATACCATAGCAGGTCATCTGATTTAATTTTATTTGACATTGCGCACTATTCAGTCTTGGACTGAGCCTGATGAATTAAGCGCATTGATCTTTAAGTACCTTTCTGCAAAAGAAAAGCTTTTTCATCTATCCGGGACTATATATAATGTGAAAAAGCGGAGTCGAGGAAATGGAAGAGCTGAGCGATATTCTGAAGACCATCACCGCGGAGATGCAAAAGGCACTTTCCCCCCGGACTGCAGTGGGCGATCCCATCACTGTGGAGGGAAGGACCATCATCCCCCTGATGAGCGTGGGGATGGGATTTGGCGCTGGATCGGGAAAGGGAAAGGAGAGCGAACCCGGAGGAGCCGGTGGGGGCGGCCTGGGGATGAAGCCCATCGCAGTGGTGATAATCGACCAGCAGGGAGTGAGAATAGAGAGGATGACAGTGAGCCATGACTCTCTGGTCGATCATCTGGTGGATGCCGTACCCAGGTTTGTGGATAACATCTCCCGCAAGAAGGAGACCCGGGTACAGATCGAGGGAGGAGGCGAGGCCTGAAGGCCGTTCGGAGTGGCAGAGCGGTTCAGATCCAAGCAATTATCTTTTGGTCTCAATCAGCCGACGACAAACCATTCACGAACCGCTATAGCTTTACGGTTTATGGTTTATAGGACTCTTTTCAGCAAGGGGACTCGTCTGAATATGAAGTGGCTGGCCAAAAAGCAGAGTGGAACGGCTATGGCAGATGAGACGATGAACTTTGCAATCGGATGCCACGCCAGATCCCTCAAAGCCAGGCTCACCAAAATCAGAATAGGGGGATGGAAGAGATAGAGGGAGAAGGAGTTATCGGACAAGAATCTCGCCCATTTTCCCTGCCAGTTCAGGCGCTCTCTGAACAATACTATGAGTCCTAGGCAGGTGCCCACACAGAAAAATGACTCCCACAGAGCATAAGCGGCACTCTGCCAGTGTAGCCCTCCTTGGTATTTTGAAAAATCGCCTGAATCCAATATCCCCCCTAGAATCATTATGGCCAGCCAGAAGATAGAGCCGCCGATAAGCGCAGCCTTAAACCAGATCATTCCCCGGGAATAAGGAATTCGGAGCAGCCAGTTATTTCTGCAGGCGATGATCCCTGCGATAAAAAGGATGATGTATGTGGAGAAAAAGCCGAGCTGCATATTCATCAGGTCGGTGCCGATAGGCTGGACCAGGCGAATGGCATAAGCGCCTGCAGAAATCAGCAGGACGATCTTGGCCACGGCAATATGTCCAGGAAGCTCTCCTTTTGGATTGGGCCTTTCACTGCCCGGAGAATTTTGCTGGTAGGCTGCATATAGGGCCGAAAAGATGAGAAGAGCAAGGGCAAACCACATCGGTCCGCTTTCCCCCAGGAAATTCAAACTTTGTATATATTCCAAAAAATACTTGCTTAATGATGGACTGGGCGCTGTCCATTGGGATGCCAGAAGAAAATAATCTATCACCGGATAAATAATGAGCATGTAGATCAGGGTGGGGATGCCCAGCCTAATTACCCGATCCCTCAGGAATCCGCCCAAACCCTTGCGGTCGAGCGAACCAGGGACGAAATAACCGGCGATCAGGAAGAGCAGACCCATAGAATATGCTTGGGTGAAAGTCAGAATGATGCCGAAGAACATGGTGGAGGCAAGATCAAGCTTTACAGGCTCATAATAGTACCACCTCCCCATATTGGAATAAGTCACAGCCGAATGCATTATGACCACGAGAGAGATGATAAACCATCGAATGTTATCAATGAAGTATAGGCGACCTGGCTTGGCCATATGTCTCTCCTGCGTTATTTATCAACTCTGAAAGAAGCTTGCCAATCTCCATTATGATATTGCAGGAGAGAATTTAGCCAATCCGGCGGGACATGGAAGTTCAATATCCCGTTGGTTATCCTTTGAAAGAAAAATAAGGATATGGTCACTCACTACCATGAGAGCAGCCATCATATCTATCATTACGATGTTAGACCACAAGCTCCTTGCCTGCTTCCTGCCAGGCAGGAATTCCCCCCTGCACAATCCATGCGTCGCGGTCACCGAATACTCTTAGCATAGCTACAGAGAGGGCCGAGTTGGTATCGTAGGTGCAGACCACTGCAATCTTCTTGTCAGTAGGAACGGCATCCATGTCAGAGACGATGTTCGTGAATGGGATGTTCATAGAATTGAGAATATGTCCTGTTGCATAGCCCTCCTCAGGTCTTACATCCAGTATGACCCAATCTGCCATTTCGGTCTCGTTCTCCGTTGCATTAATCACGTCTGATATAGAGATTAGATACAAGCCGTTATCCATCATGCCCTTCATGACTTCATCTGCTTTCATCATATAGTCAGGCGAAGTCTCTTGCCCGGCTGCCATCAGGCTGAGAAATGGTATTAGTACTGCCAATATTGTCACAATTATCCTTTTCATAGAAATCACAATCCTATTCACGCAGGCAAAATATTTAAGTATTACTACAAAATGGCAAATTGATTTATTAATATTGTCTAATTTGCCATTATATCATTAATTATAATGCAAAATGCTTTTTATTGGGCAAAACCAAGGATTTTGCTGGTCGCGGCATCCTTCTTGAATGGTGATTCGAATTATTCTTTCCTATATCCGGGCCTGCCCCATGCCAGCTTTTGCCTACCTTCCCCGGGCCCATGATCCTCGTCCCCCCTTTGATCGAAAGCTTTTTTATACTCTAATTCAGTCCTTCTGGGGAATGAGCGAGGGAAATATCGAAGAAGAAAAGAAGAGCGCTGCCAAGCAGAAGCCCGATCTTAAGAGTAAGCTGGACCTCAAAAGCAAGCTGGACTTGGACGATGTGGATTTGGGGGTCACCATGCCCTCCACCAACATAAATGAATACATCCGCGTCCTCAAGCTGGCCAGAAAGCCCACCCGAGAGGAGTTCAATATGATCGCCAAGGTATCCATGGCCGGCATTGGCATCATCGGGTCCCTGGGCTTTGTCATATACGCATTGCTCACTGAACTACCAAAAATGTTTTAGGAAAAGGCTGCCCTCTTTCGAGCAGCCTCAAGCTGGCAATGCTCTGAGTCTCTGACCGCTCTGCCAGTCTATTTAGCCTGGGCTTTGTTCATGGCCCGGAGAGTGGCTCCGAACTCAGATTCCACAATTGAGCTCACCCCCATGGTCTTGGGATGGAGATCGATCTCCACCATGACATGCTGGTGGCCCAGATCGCGCAGGGGCTTGACCTGGCGGGGGCCGTTGGTGATGGAGAAGATCTCCAGCCCCCGCAGGGCGGATGCAGTCAGGGCATGGGGCACACCGGATACCACGGCGAAGTCGTAGCCCCCCTTCTGCGCCTTTCGGGCGATTACATCTCCCGTAACCGGATACTCGTCCAGACCTCCGATGAGGCTGAACTGGACGCCCCTCTTTCTTAGGTCGCGAGCGACATTGGCTGCATCCCTCCTCACCTTGGGCAGGCCGAGCTGATCGTCCAGGTTGGCCAGGGTGTCAACCTGTTCTCCTGCCACCTCGGCCACCGCGGCGGTGATGTCCGCAAACATGTAGGCGGTCTCCTTCTTGGCATTGAGGATATTCAGCCCCCGCTTCCCCTGGCGGATCAGCTCCAATAGCCTTTCCGCTCCCTGATACTTCAGGTCGCCCCTCTCCGGAGCCAGGTACTCAGCACTGGCCGCACCCCGCAGCCGTTCCACCTCCGTCGCCTTCTCCAACAGGCTCTTTTGGCGAACGAACTCCTGCTCATCTATTATCCCCAGGTCCCTTGCCGCCTCCAGAGTGATGATCACCCCTTTGGTGTTATCCCTGTAGCCGGCATGAACCTCCACCTCCAGTACGGGGATATCCAGCTCCGCCTCCAAAACCGCCTGATGCAGGTCATCGCCGATGATCATACTGCTACAGGTTCCGGATATGGCCATCAGCCGGGGATGAAACAGCTCTACCGCCTTCTTTAGAAGGGCAGTCAGAGGCCTGTGGCCGCCGAAGACAAATCCCGCTTCGTCTAGTGCAGTTGTCAGCACCCTCACCCCATCCTCCTCCAGCAGACGGGCATGCTTAAAGCAGCACCCGCTGGGGCCGTGCAGTATGACCACCTCCGCTCCCAGGTCCCTCAGGGTATACAAAGCAGCCACAATCGAGCTCGGCCTGGGATGAAGCACATTCAAATTTTGTATTTCGCTTGCCATTTATTTATCACCTGAAACACTTAACCGCACCAAGCAGCCTCTTGGGGCAGGAGAATTGGGCCATCTCCAGCCCATCCTCCCGATTTTTTGCCATCTTCGCCCCCAGATCCGCCGCTAGAGGGCGGAGCCTCTCGCCCACCAGGATCAGCTCACCGATCTCCGAACGCCTCTCCCGCAATAGCTCCGTCAGGAGGGGGATATCCAGCCCCTCGCAGACCGTCTGGGCATCCTCTCCCACCACCAGGGTCAAATCGGGACCCTGAAGCTTATCCAGGGCCCGTCTCACATCGGCCACCTTCAGCCCGGAGTTGGAGCTATCGAACACCGTCTGCTCGCCCCGCCGCTCGACCTTCATCCGGCCGGGAAAGCCGCCAAATCCCTCCAGCGCCCGCGCGACCTCCTCTCTTTCCACCCCCAGCAGCTCAGCAGCTGCTGCCGCCGCGGATATTGCCGTCTGATAGCCGGGAAAATCCAGATCCTCGCCCAAAGATAGCCCGAGCCTCTCCCCTCCATAGACCAGCCCACCGGGCAGGGCCCGGACCCGGCCTCCTTCGGCAAAAGAGATGTCAGGCGATATCCGGCAATCGGCGTTGGCCACGAGCCTTGACCCTCTGCGGGCCAAAGAGAGCATCTGCAGTTTGGCGGTGCTCGCCCACCTGCTGCCGGCGGCTATGCGGTAGTCATTGGCAAAGCTGGTCAGAATTCCCAGTTCACTCCTGCCCGTTCCCCCTAAAGAGATCTCGCATATCAGAGCCTCTGCCCCCTGAGCGAGTGCCTCTTCCGCCGCCAGGATCACATTTGCCGGGGTGATGCTCAGCCCCTCTCTCAAGAGCCTGGGCCTGCCCCCGGACCATACCTCCAGGCCGCGGGTAGTATGGGATAGGGCCTTTTTTTGGCGGGACAAGATCATGGCCAGTAAAAGTACAGTGGTGGTCTTGCTGTGCGTCCCTGTGACCTCGATTCTCAATAGATCATCGGAGATCGAGCCCATGAGCTCGCCCACCGCCTGATGATGGCTGATGATCCTCTTACCAAGACACCTCGCCTGGAGCAGATGGGGATTGGCTGGTGAGAGGTGCACTGGTGCCACCACCTCATCGAAGGCATCAAGGCTGGCAGTGTGATGGTACACCTCCAGGGGCTCGGCCTGGATGCCGCTCTTGACCATCCTCCGGGCGATGACCTCTGCACCGTGAATGGTATCCAGGACAGCTACTCTAGAGACTCTTCCGCCCGCTTTATCGCCAGTGCTGCAATGCATTCGTCCACGCCCAGGGGCTCGGCGCAGATTACCTCCACCTCATCCCCCCAGATGTTCAAGACGCCTCTGCGCTTCTCCGGGTCCACCCCCAGCTCGTGTGGTATATCCTGGCGGGTGTGCACCCCATGGGCCAGGAAGAGGGGCAGAGCGACGATCTTCTTCACTCCCGTCCCCTGAAAGCTCTTCAGGCCGGTGGGGATGTCTGGCTGGTCCATATTGAGATAAGCGGTCCTGACCGGCCCGGAGCTATTGCTCTTGCCGATCATCTGGGCGAGGGACTCCACCAGCTCCTTATTGAATGGCAAGCTGGAACCATGCCCCAGTACGAGTATGCCTACGTCCTTCATGAAAACACCAGTATTACTTTTAGCTGTTCTCGTGTTAAAAGATGGATTGTAATCGTGAGTACTAAACCCTTTCGAGACAAATATCAACTCCGGGGCAGGGTGGGCCGGGAATTCTATCCCCGGCCTGCCAAAACCGCCTCTCCGGATCACTGGCGGGAGAAGTACTTCTCAAAGACCGCGGCGATCTCCTCAGGCGTTTCCAGAATATAGACATCCTCAGTGCGGCGAAGCTTATCCACGTTTTCTGCATCCTCTTTTCTGATGCGCAGTCTCATCTCGCTGCCGTCGGGGAGGATGGTGGTCAGGATTCCGGGAGCATAGTCGCAGGGCATGATGTAGGTGGGCACAAATGCCTTCTGGGACATGATGGCGGCATTGGAGAGAAGGGAGTCCGCCAGGCCGAGAGCGATCTTGGTCACAGTGTTCGAGGTGGTGGGGGCCAGGAGCAAAAACTCATCGCGCCTCACCTGCAGCTGGCCGGCGAGGAAGGGAGAATTGGAGTTGATCTCCACCCAGACCTTGTCGAAGTGCTTCTCCAGGGTATTGAAGAGCTTGTAGTACTTTATCACCTGCTCCCCGGCCTTGGAGACGAAGACCCTTACATCCACCACATCATCATACTGCTTTTGCAGCTCTATCATCGTCTCGACCGTCTCAGTGATGCGGTCGCCACTGCCCGTGATTCCCCAGGCGATCTTTCTCTTTGCCCCGTTAACTGCCATTGCTTTTTCACCCAGAATCCTATTCCCTGCTGTTCTTCAGCCATTCCAGTGTCTCAGCAAACCGGCGGGTGGTCTTTCTCAGGGAGCGGAAGCCCTCCTCATCCTTTTCTGCCTCTTCCAGAGTATCATGAGACCAGAAGGTAGCGCCGAGGTTGGCCCCGAAGAATCCCCCGCTCACCGGGATCATGCCGTTGAGAATGTAGAAGGTATGGATCTGCTGCACTGCCAGCTCCTGGCCCCCCATGCGGTCCCCCCCGATGGCGATCGCCATGCCCGGCTTGTGCCGCAACGATTTGGGCTCCGCGGCCAGGGTGGCCCGGGTCCGGTCTATGGCGATCTTCAACTGGGCGCTCATGCCGCCGTTATAGACCGGGGTGGCCAGGACATAGCCTTCTGCCTCCCGGATGAGGGGGTAGAGCGGGTACATATCGTCCTTGATTATGCACTCCCTGTTCTTCAGGCAGTAGTCGCAGTGCCTGCAGGGGCTGATGTTCTTGCCCCGCATGGTGAATAGACGGGTCTTGTAGCCCTTCTCCTCCAGCATATTGAGGGCCACGCCCAGGATATGCTCCGTGGCCATCTTGCGAGGGCTGCCGGATATGCCGAGAATCATGATCAATTATTGGTGCTGATGATATTTCATACTTGCCAGGAGGGCCTCGCTCCCTGGAGAAAAGAGCAGAGGGGAATTCAGAGCAGACCGCGATCCTCCAGGCGCAGGCGGATCATCTCATCCACCTCCGCCGGGCTGGTGGCAAAGACCTCCCGCAGGATCTCCTTTGCCGTCTCCAGTTCCCTGGCCTTTCTATCCAGATCGATTGAGAAGACTGCTTTCGGCTCCATTCCCGCCCTTCTATGCCGGGGCCACATCAACTGCTCGAGAACGCCTGCCATGATCCCTCATTAGTGCGTGTAAGAATAAATACATTGCTGTTCAAAATGATATCTATAAATCTTTTTATTGATTTTTACAAGTATGTACAAGATACAAAAGCCGCCAATAAAATCCGCCCATAAATCCCCTTTCATAATAGCGAGAAGTATCATGAGGAGAGAAAAAGGATGGGCGTGCAGGACGAAAGTGATTTGCCCCGGTATCTGGGTGATAAATCGGAATGCCTGGGCCCCACCACAAAGATGCAAAGACACAAAGAAAAATTCTCAGCCGTATATCGTCCATATAATTCAGCGAAGAGCATATATGATGTCATCTATGACAGGTGACATATCCAAGAGTATGGGGGCAGGACGATGATCAAGGGCAAGGCATGGATCTTTGGCGACGATGTGGACACGGATGTGATCATACCGGGAAAGTATCTGCGGACGCGGGACCGCCATCTCTGGGCGGAGCATGTCATGGAGGGCATAGACCCGCAGTTCGCATCGCGCGTCGGGAAAGGAGACATAATTGTGGCCGGCGAGAACTTCGGCAGCGGCTCGTCCCGCGAGCAGGCCCCCGTGGCACTCAAGGAGGCGGGGGTGGCGGCAGTGGTGGCCCGCTCCTTTGCTCGCATATTCTACCGGAACGCTATCAACGTCGGCCTTCCCTTGATTGAGGCGGCTCCCCTATGCCAAGAGGGTGATCTGGTGGAGGTGGACCTTCAGGCGGGCACGGTGCGGGTGGGGGAGGAGGTCTATCAGGGCACCCGCCTTCCCGACTTTCTGATGGCCATCTTAAAAGACGGGGGGCTGGTGGCCCACCGGCGACGGGAAAGAGGCCTGGACTGAGATGATCTTTCCGGAAAACTACAAATTCGTGGGCATAAAAGAGCGGCTGGAGAAGAGCGGCCCTATCTACTTTTCCACCCAGTATCTGATCAGCCGGGAGGGCCCCCGCCTCTATGCGGTGACGAGCAGCGGCTCGGGCTTCATGAGAGAGTTGGAAGAGATAGAGCTGATCGCCTGCGGAGAGGAGATCGTCTTTTATCCCCAGAGGGTGGACACCAGGAACAGAACCCTGCTGGTCGATCTGGCATATGAGATCACAAAAGAGGGCAAAGCGAAGGCTGTGGTCTTCCAGGGCCCTGACGAGCATATCACCTTTGTCAAAGATCCCGATCCCGGCCAGGTGCTGAGGATCGAGGTCCTGGATGTCTCCCCCCCGGACCCGCCCTGGCTGGTATCCGCCCTGAGGGGGCTGGAGGAGTGCGGTGTGCTGGGGGACCTGATGGTGCGGTTTGTGCCCAGGGTCCTGAACCTGGAGAGGTTCCACTGCTCCTCGGTCTACTATCCCTGCCGGGCCGGGGGGCTGGGAAGGTCTCTGGACTGTGACATCGTGGTCCACGAAAGGCCGAGGATCGTGGGCTGCGAGGTCTCGCGGGAGATATTCCTGGCCAACAATCCGGGAAAGGAACACGAGTTCATCAATGTCTGTCCCCTGCACTGCCAGGAATTGGAGCTCGAGCCCCTGGGGCCGTTTATCACCCGCTGCTGCCGCTCGGAGCGGCGGGGGAGGACGAGCAAGTGCTGCCAGCCAGGCACTGTTGTGCATTGGGGAGACGGGCCCTGGGAGATAGCGGAGGCAGTAAGATGTCTGGTCAAAGATCTAAGAGGATAGCAGTGGTTGCCGGGGACGGCATCGGCCCGGAGGTAGTAGCCAGTGCTCTGGAGGTTTTAGAGGCAGCAGGAGCAAATCTGGATCTGGCCCCCTTCGAGATCGGCCTGGGCCGCTGGAAGAGGACGGGCGAGGCGATGGGCGAAGATGATCTGGAGGAGATAAAAGGCTGCGACTGCATTCTTTTTGGGGCGATCACCACCCCACCGGACCCCGGCTACCGGAGCGTCCTATTGCGGCTGCGACGGACTCTGGACCTTTATGCCAACATCCGGCCCTTCCAGTCCCAGGACCTGGATTTCATCATCGTGCGAGAGAACACCGAGGGGCTCTACTCCGGACGGGAAGAGGTGGGCGAGGAGGAGGCGCGCACCACCAGAGTGATAACCCGCAGCGGCTCAGAGCGGATCGCCGAGGCGGCCTGCGACCTAGCGGCGAAGCGGAGCCGTCTGACCATCATCCACAAGTCCAATGTCCTGAAGAGCGACTGGCTCTTCTTGCAGACCTGCAGGAAGGTGGCGGAGAGGCGAGGCGTCCCCCATGACGATATGCTGGTCGATGCTGCCGCCTACAACCTGGTGACGAATCCTCAGAGGTTTGATGTGCTGGTCACCACCAACCTCTTCGGGGACATCCTGAGCGACGAGGCAGCGGGCGTCATCGGCAGCCTGGGCTTGTGTGCCAGCGCCAACATCGGCGCAGGATGCGCCTTGTTCGAGCCTATTCACGGCAGCGCTCCGGACATCGCCGGAAAGGGGATCGCCAACCCCATTGGGGCTATACGCAGTGCCGCCATGATGATGGAGTGGCTGGGCGATTCCCGCACCGCACGCCGGATCGAGGCGGCAGTGGGACGGGCGCTGGCCGAGGGAATGAGGACGCCGGACCTGGGGGGCAGATTCTGCACCGCAGATGTAACAGCCGCAGTGGCGGGATATCTGAAGACAGAAGAGTGCTGAATGGCTGGCCGGAAAAAGCGAAATAGAATTTGGATTTAAAAAAGTTTATTCAGGCTACTTTCTGCGCCTGGCAACGCGGGAAAACCAGCGGGAGAGGCACCAGGGGAGGCTGTTCTCCAGCCTTTTCCTGATCACTTCCGGGCTATCTCTTCTCTTCTTGGACTGCCTGCTAATATAATCCACTCCATGCCTATATCGATATCCTGGAGTTAATACCTGATGGTCAGGGAACGGAGGGGAACGGGGCAATGCACCATCCTCCTCCCCCAGCAATCCGATCCGCAGCATCAGCAGACCTTTTCCAGCTCCCTTACCATCTCCTCCGCCCTCCGTCTCACCTCCGCGGGATCGACGGGCACCCGGGCCACACCGCTCTTTATGGCCGCGCGCGCGACCGCCTCCGCCACCGCGGGAACCACCCTCCGGTCCAGGGGGGAGGGGATGATGCACTCGCGGGTGGGCTCATCCACCAGCCCGGCTATGGCCCGGGAGGCGGCCATCTTCATCTCTTCGTTGATCTCCCTGGCCCGAACGTCCAGAGCACCGCGGAATATGCCCGGGAAGCCCAGGACATTGTTCACCTGATTGGGATAGTCGGAGCGACCGGTGGCCACCACCACTGCTCCTGCCTCCTGGGCCAGCTCGGGCATGATCTCCGGCTCGGGATTGGCCAGGGCAAAGACCACGGCATCGCTGCCCATGCTCCGCACCATCTCCTGAGTCAGGATGCCGGCCACAGAGAGGCCTAAGAAGACATCCGCACCGCGTATGGCGTCTTTCAGGCCGCCAGTGACATTGCGGGGATTGGTTATCCTAGCTATCTCCTTCTTGGAGGGATTCAGGTCCGGTCGATCTTTATGTATCACTCCTTTGCTGTCGCAGAGGATGACATCTTCTGCCCCAAAGCTCAAGAGGAATCGGGTGACTGCAACCCCTGCCGCCCCGGCTCCGCTCACGGCCACCTTCAGATCCGGGAAATTCTTTCCCACCAGACGGAGGGCATTGATCAGCGCCGCCAGGGCCACCACCGCCGTGCCATGCTGATCATCGTGAAATACCGGTATGTTCAGGGCCTTCTTCAGCCTCTCCTCCACCTCAAAACAGCGGGGAGCGCTGATATCCTCCAGGTTTATCCCCCCGAAGACCGGCTCGATCATGGCCACAGTCCTCACTATCTCATCCGGATCTTTGGAGGCTATAGCTATGGGAAAGGCATCTATCCCGGCGAAGTTCTTGAACAGTATTGCTTTGCCCTCCATCACCGGAATGGAGGCGAGAGCCCCGATATCGCCAAGGCCTAAAACCGCGGTCCCGTCCGTTACCACAGCCACCAGATTCCCCTTGGAGGTGTAGCGGTAGACGTCGTCTGGATTCCTCTCTATCTCGCGACAGGGTTCGGCGACGCCCGGAGTGTAGGCCAGGCTTAAGTCCCTGCTGGTGGCGCAGGGCACCTTGCTGTGCACGGAAATCTTTCCACGTAAGGCTTCATGAAAGGCCAATGCTTCTTCTCGAAGGGACATAACATACTCCTAGAGGGAGGCATTCAAGAGAGCAACAGATATAAAGCATGGGCAAAAGGGAGTCTAACCTGGGCCGGGGTGGCAGAGCGGACAAATTCCGGGCGGCCTTATGTCGGCGGAAGTTCAAACGCGGCAGGCTCGAGACCTGTTGTCCCTTCCAGGGACACTTGGGTTCAAAATGACGGGTCGCAAGAGACCCGCCAGGAAAATCCCAACCCCGGCGCTAAAAAATAAGCAAAGTTTCAAATCAGAGTAATTGCGAGCAAAGAGCTGATTGTCATGGCTAGATTTCCAGAAGCAGAAAACAGAATATTGAACCTCAAGATATGCATGCGCTGCAATGCGCGAAACCCGGTAAAAGCGACCCGCTGCCGCAAATGCGGCTATGACGGCCTGAGGATGAAGTCCAAGGAGAATAAGACCGCATAGATCTGAAATGAATTTCGAGATGGGCAGAGTCGAGCTGCACCTGAGGGATGCCATAAAACGGCATGGAGCAGGCCACTTGACCCTTATAGATCCCGATTCCCAGAGCCCCCAGGAGGCAGGAAGGATGGCCCTGGCGGCCAGCCAGGGGGGGACGGACGCCATCATGGTGGGCGGCTCGATGGGAGCGACCGGCATACTGCTTCATGAGACCGTGGCCGAGATCAAGAGGGCAACTGGTCTTCCGGTCATCCTTTTCCCGGCAAGCGCAGCCGGGCTGTGCGAGAACGCCGATGCCGTCTTCTTCATGAGCCTGCTCAACAGCCGTTCTCCCAGCTATCTGATTGAGAACCAGGCCCTGGGAGCGCCGCTGGTGATGCGCTACCGCCTGGAGGCTCTGCCCATGGCCTATATCATCATCGAGCCCGGAGGGACAGTGGGCTATGTGGGCGATGCCCGCCTGATACCGAGAAAGAAGCCCGAGCTGGCTTTAGCTTATGCCCTGGCGGGAAAGTACCTGGGAATGAGGCTGGTCTACCTGGAGGCCGGCTCCGGTGCAGACGCTCCGGTGCCCGCGAGCATGGTGGCTCTGGCCAAGAGGCTGCTGGGCGATGTACTGATCATTGTGGGCGGTGGCATAAGAAGCGGTACAGCAGCGGCAGAGCTGGTGGCCGCAGGAGCCGATCTGATAGTGACGGGCACGGCGGTGGAGAAGAGCCAGGATGTGGCCTCTTTTATCACTGAACTGACCTCATCCATTCGCAGGTAGCCCCGAAATGGCAGCGGATATTTTGAAGTCCATCGGATCGCCGGACATTGAAGGCTTTCTCTTTGTGGGAGATAGCATCTGCAATTCGGATATGTATTACCTCTCCCATTTTCTCGCCGGAGACAGGTTCGCCCTGCTCCTCCAGGAGAAGACCGCCATTCTCGTCTCCTCCATGGAAAAGGGCAGAGCGGAAAAGGAGTCTGATGCAGATGAGGTTGCCAGCACCAGGGATTACCATATCATGGAGAAGCTGAAAAGCTCCGCCAAGCCGGAGATGGCCTATCCAGAGGTGCTGAAGGATTTTTTGCGTGATCACGGCATATCCCGCCTGGGAGTGGCATACAGCTTCCCGGCAGGGATATTCCAGCTACTATCACCGCATTTCGACATCCAGATCCTGGAGAGCCCGGCCAGGAGGGCAAGGGCAAAAAAGAGCCTCCAGGAGATCGAGTGCATCGCCTCTGCTCAGAGGGCCTGCGAGAGGGCGATGGGACGGGCAGTGGATCTGATCGCCAGCTCCGAGCCCCGAGGGGATATCCTATACCATCAGGGCCAGCCCATCACCTCTGAGCAGGTGCGATCAGCCATTGAGATCTCCCTTTTAGAGGATGGCTGCGAGGCGGCAGACACCATAGTCGCCGGTGGGGTGCAGGCTGCCGATCCCCATGCGCGTGGGACCGGGCCTCTGCCCGCCAACTCTCCCATTGTAATCGACATCTTTCCCCGCTCCAAAAGCCACCGCTACTATGCCGATATGACCCGCACCGTCCTGCGCGGAGAGGCCCCCCTTGAGGTGAAGGAGCTCTATGATGCCGTTTTTGCTGCCCAGGAGGTAGGAATCGGTGCCATTCGGGCAGGGATCTCGGGAGAGGAGGTCCACTCCATCGTCTCCGCAGTCTTCTCCGATATGGGATATCCGGAGAAAGATGGCTGCGGTTTCACCCATTCCACCGGGCATGGCGTGGGCCTGGATGTGCATGAGCTGCCTTCCCTAGGTGAAGGGGGAGAGATTTTAGAGACCTCCCAGGTGGTGACGGTGGAGCCGGGCCTGTACTATCCGGACATAGGCGGAGTACGCCTGGAGGATCTGCTGGTGGTGAGAGATAACGGATGCCAGAACCTCACCCGCTTCAGAAAAGATCTAGTCCTCTGAAAAGGAGCTTCAAGTACGAATATTAAACGCCCATCCAGAATAGACAGAGGGTTTATAGCCGATTCGCCCTTTGGTGATGATGATGGACGCAGAAATTCTTGATAATTACCGCAAGGCCGGAAGGATTCTGGCTCAGGTGCTAAAAGAGGCCCGGCCTAGGGTAGATATAGGGGTGCCCCTGCTGGAGGTGGCCCGATTCGTGGAGGATGCCATAAGGTCAAAAGGGGGCCAGCCGGCATTTCCCTGCAACATATCTTTGGACCGGAGCGCAGCTCATTATACCCCCTCGCCAAAGGACGAGAGCGTCTTTGGCGAGAACATGGTTAAGCTAGATGTGGGAGTGCACGTGGACGGCTACATCGCTGATGCCGCCATCACTATAGACCTCGGCGGCCACGATGATCTGGTCCTTGCCGCCCAGGCGGGACTGGATGCCGCCCTGGAACTGGTTGGGCCGGGAATGAGCACTGCTGACATAGGCAGGGCGATAGAGGAGGCCATTGTCGGCTATGGGTATAAGCCGGTCTACAATCTGACCGGGCACGGACTCTCCCGCTACACCGCTCATGACCACCCCGCGGTGCCGAACAAGGGCATGGAAAAGGGGGTGACGCTCAAGGAGGGAGATGTAATCGCCATTGAACCCTTTGCCACCAACGGCTCAGGGAGGATCAGCGAGGCACCCATTACCGAGATCTATGGCTTCTCCGGCTCCCGCCCCCAGAGGCTTCCCGCAGCCAGGGCCCTGATGAAAGAGATCGTGGACAATTACCAGACTCTTCCCTTCGCCAGACGATGGCTGACAGGAGATAGGGCGGAATACGCATTGATGCAGCTTTTGCGTAGCGGTGCTGTGCACGGATACCCTGTCCTGTGGGAGGTCGAAGGAGCACTGGTATCCCAGGCAGAGCACACAGTGGTGATTCTGGAGAATGGATCTGAGGTCACCACCAGGACTCTTTGAAGAAGCTCGACGAGAAAAACAGAGCAAGACCGGATGAGTCAGGGCCTAATCGCCCTCCCCGGTATCCTCCGATCCGTCCTCATCTTTATAACTGTCATCGCCGATCATGGCCGCAGAGATGGCATCAATGCCGTCCAGCAGCTCAGCGGTCATGCAGTAGGGCAGCTCGCCGATCTCTGGAAGGCTCTCCCCTCCGATCACCCTCGCCCCCACCTGACTGAGCAGATCGAAGGCAAGATCCAGGTCCTCCTTCTCCTCTGCTGCCACCGCCCTGGCCACCAGCTCCCCAATGGGATTTTCCCGGTCGAAGCTTCCGGTGATATAGCGCTGACTGGAGACGAATACCGCCGCAAGGGAGGTTTTCAAGGACTCGATCATCAGATCGGCATCCTCTCCCAGGGATTCGTGTTCCTGGAAGACTATCGAACGGATGGCCTCGATCTCATCCAGGGCTTCTTCACTGCTTATGATCTCTCTTTCAGAGCGGGCGATAACCTTCAGACAGGCTAAAACCACATCGTCCATTATGTAGATGAAGACCGCTCCCGAGTTCTTTTCATCAGACTCTGTGAGCTTGAAGTTGCTTTCCTTCACCTTGTTCATCCAGTTTAACCACCGCTTCTGGGTGTAGAATTCTTCCTTCATTGTAGGACTCATCCTTTCTCTTAACTGTTCAGCGGTATGTATCCGCCAGGGCCACTCTCTCGATAACCAGATCCTCTATCCTGTCCTCGCCCACGGCCTCAATCTCTGCAGAAGAGATATTAAAAGCCTCTTTCACTGCTTCATATCGGCAGGAGCAGCCCAGTCCATCCGGCTCTATGAGCCCGGACAGCTCCCCTTCATCCGGCCAGGAAGGCTCGCTGCCCCAGTGGGCAAGGATCAGGGCTATGCGCTCAGTCCTATCTGATACGCCCATACCAAAGGCCCTTTCAATCTGCCTCTCACCGGAAGCATATCTCATTATCTCCAAACCGGCATCCTTGGCGATGTTCCTCTTCTGAGAGAAGGCGGACATTGCCTTTTTGGTGGCAAAGAGAAGATGCCTGGTGCTCACCACCTTATCAGCATCCAGGGCCTGAACAATGCAGCCATACTGAAGTTGCAGATCCTTTAAGGCCGAAATGAGCCTTTTTTTATCGGAGATGGCAGGCCTTCCAAAGAGGAGGCGGATTTCATTCATCTTTTGCAAAATCGGATCAGGTGCTCTAAAAGCTTACGGTCCTGTAAATGCTAAAACTGAGAAGGGCAGTTTTCTCTGCCCAATTATTTGGAAATTCGAGCCTATCAGACCAGGCCGGCACGCTGCAATCTGAGCAGATCTGCCGTGTTCAGCTTCTCGCCCTGCCGGAAGTGAGTAAGGATCTCCTCTGCCTCGCGCTTGGCAACCTCTTTGGCGCGATCCTCTTTGATATCCTTATTCTTCTTCTTCAAGCCCATGATGACCTTCTCGAAGTCGCGAACCTCTCGCTGGGTGCGGATGAACTCCTTATGCTGCTCGTCTGCAGCCTCCTGGGCCTTTACAAACTCCTTGTGGGCAGCATCCGCTTCCGCACGGGTCTGGTCGGCATCCTTGAAGGTGGCGATCATCTGATCATGATATTCCTGGGCCAGCTCTGCATATCTTGTGACATCATCGTGGTGCTTTGATGCCTCGTCCCTCAGAGCCTGAGCCTCATCCAGAAGCTTTCTCAGCTCCTCGTTCTTCTCAAGCTGTTCCTTGCGGCTCCTGAACTCCGCATGCAGGGAGGCGATCTTGTCCACCAGTTGCTTTTCTTTGTCCGGGCTCAAGACCTCAGTCTGCTGCCGAAACTCCAGGTGATCTATCTCCCGGCGCAAGTCTCTGATGGATCGATCACCGGTGAGGTTGTACTTCTTGCGGATATCATCTATCCTGGCATAGAGCTGATTGGTCTTCTCGTTGAACTCGTCCCTCAGCTTTTTGGACTCAGCCACATTCTTATTGTTCTCATCCCGCAGCTTCTTGAGCTCCTGGGCCTTATCGATCAACTCTTTGGTGGCCTTGTTTAGCTCATTTCTCTTGGCGGCCCACTTGCTCGCCTCAGCGTTCAGTTGACTGCGTCTGTCCTTAAAGGCAAGGGACTCCTGCCTGAGTTTGCCTCTTTTATCTTCTAGTTCTGCCAGCATCCCCCGTTTGTCCTCCTGTTCCAGCCCTCGGCTGGGGTTTGGCCCCGCTCCGGAGCCAAAAAACCCGAAAATCCTTCGCCTGGGTGGCGAAGCGCTTCTCTATGGCGCGATACATATGGGTTTTTTATATGCTCATATCATTGATCCAGGTGGATTGCCAAGGTTTGGCTGCGCAGGCCTCATTCGAGCTGCATTACACCGCCTAATTGTCTAATACAAGCGGTACGATCAAAAAATGGCCTATCCATAAGATCAATAGGAGCGAGCATACTGTTACCTATCGAGCAACCCTTTACGTATTAATCTTTTGGTAAGCCAGGGGGATCAGAACGATCCCATAGAGATTGAATTGAAAAGGGCTTAACGGCAAAAAAATTATGCGGATAAAATGTTTTGTCAAACGGTTATTTGCACAGCCGTTGGAGAAGGCAGACGAAAATTTTATAAAAATTAATAGAAGATATTGATAATATGCTTGCCGCAAGGGAAAATCCAAACCATATTTATAAAAGGCGATCAACAGATTAAAATAGGTGAGTTGACTTAAAGAAAAGAAGGATCACTTAACGAAAATGGCGATATTCGCTTAGATGGAGGGATTGATCTGAAGAAGGCTATATTAGCACTACTGGCAGCAATGGTTTTGATTGCTTTTACAGGGATTTCGCTATCGGCAGAGATTGTCGAACCAGCGACACTTAAATACCCCAATGCGTACGTGGAGAAGAATACCACGTTCAACTTCGAGCAGAGTGTACAGGGTAATGGCTATTTCATGACCTATATCTATGCCCGGGCAGGAAATTCCGCAGTCAAAAACTATGCTCACGGCAGTGGTTCATTGAACAGCGAGGCACTCTTGACCTTGCAGGACCTGGATAAGAAGACCCATAATACCTATTCGGACTACAATGACTATACCCTGAACTGCATCGAGTTCAAAGAAGATGTCTCCATGGTATATGCACCCATGAGGATCGCGGTTGGAACCGGGTATTACGCAGCAAATCCACTGGACTACAGCTCCCTGCTCAAGGAGAAGACCTGGATAAAGAACCACCTCTCAGGCACCAGCATGCACCATGAGGTCGAGTATGCCCATGCCCTGGACAAGGAGTTGAATGTCGTCGCCAAGGACGTATACAACTATACCTATGATCCAGAGACCACAGGCACTGCCTATACCCAGATGACCATAAATGAGGATGTGACCGACGGCAAGGCTCATATTGGAGTGCTGCAAGCCGCAGATAACTACGTCAGCGACGATTATGTGGATGTGACTTTCGGTGTTTCCAATAAGAAGTCTGCCTGGAGGAACCCTGCCATAGAGATAGATGAGGACTACTGGGGAACCTACCACATTGAGAAGAACATGACCCTTGAGGTGCCCTACCACCTGGTTCAGAAGTCTGAAGACTGGCTGCCATGCTGCTTCGGCGGCTTTGACTCCATGAATGCCATGGACAAGAAGGCGTTCAAGTCTGCTACCGGTGTCTTCGATTGCACCTGCTTCAAGGCCCCAACCCAGGCCCAGTTCCCAAGAGTCTACTAAATAAGGGAGGAAAACTCCCTTTTATTTTTTATTTTTTAAATCTCCATTCAGTTCTCAGCAGTTTAAGGGAAGGCATTATAATCCGGCCCTGATTAGATCCCTCCATGCAGTTCGCGAAGTGGGAGCTGATCTATCAAGAGATACTGAATGACTTCGGCTTCTCCACCACCAGAGACGAAGAGGGGGCTTTTCTTCTGGCAAGACTCCTGCAGGGCCGGGACAATTGCCTCCCTATCGCAGAGCAACGAGTGCGAGGAAGAGATGCAGTGATCTACGGCAATGCGCCCTCCCTTGACTATGAATTGGATGCACTGCCCGGGATGGATGCCGTCCACATCGCTGCCGATGGTGCGGCAGAGGTTCTATTGAGAAGAGGGATGGTCCCCGATATTCTGGTCTCAGATCTGGACGGCCCCTTTCCGGCAATTCTCCAGGCTTCTTGTGAGGGCGCGATCATCGTGGTTCATGCTCACGGAGACAATCTTGATGCCCTGTCTGAATATGTCCCCCAGTTGGAGAATATCGTCGGCACCTGCCAGTGCCGACCCCCAGAAGGGCTGTACAACTTCGGAGGATTCACAGATGGTGATAGATGCGTATTCCTGGCCAGGGAGCTGGGGGCGTCCTCTATCAGGCTGGTGGGTTTTGACTTTGAGGACCAGAGCGTGACCCCCCGCAAAAGAAAGAAGCTGGCCTGGGCGAAGAGGCTGATCGAGATCGCCCTGTCAGATATACAGCCCAGGTAAGATTTTGGTTGCTATTTTTTAACCTGTCTGGTGCATCTTTTGAAAAAGAGGATCAGGACAGTATATCCATTATGGATGACAGGGCTCTTTCTGCCACTGCACCCTCCCCAAGACTGGCATCTATGGTCGCAAAACGCTCCGGCTCCAGTGCGGCCAGGCGGCGAAAGTTCTCATCCACCTGGCGCAGAAACTCCAGCCGCTCGAACTTCTCTCTCCCTGATCGAGAGCTGATTCTCTGCACCGATATTTGGGGATCCAAGAGGAGAAGAAGGGTACGGTCCGGAGAGAGGTTCCAGGGTCGGTAAATCTCTCTGATCCAGGCCACAGGATCGGGAACAATTCCCTTCAGAGTCACTCCCTGATAGGCAGCAGTGGAGTCGGCATACCGGTCGCATAAGACTATAGCCCCCTCCTCCAGAGATGGGATTATGGTATCGGCCAGATGGCGGGCATGATCTGCCATGAATAAAAATAACTCCTCCATATGATGAGCGGAAGAGAGCTTCTCGGTCGTTGCCCTCAATATCTCTCTGCGCAGTATACTCCCGGCAGCGCTATCTGAGGGCTCAGCGGTGAGGAGGAGCGATTTGTCGGGCATTAGCTCGTTTAGCCCGGTCGCAATATTGCGGATCGCTGTGCTCTTTCCCGAGCCATCGATCCCCTCCAGAGTGATAAGTCGGCCATTCACAATTTTTGTGAAGATCATAATGATGATTAAATTGTCGCCCGATACTAACTCTGGCACCTCATCCGCTGGGTATCCGCAGTCAGGCCAGCAACCCTCGCAACGGGCGTCTGTACCGCATTTGGGTTGTCTCATGGTCATCGGTAGACAGTAGTCAATATCCTACCATAAGGACCTATCAACGCGGCCTGTAGTCCCCATCATGCACCGCCATTCACAGCAGAACAATATTCTCAGCTCGTGTCAGCCCTCGAAAGGGACATGCAAGGAATGCATTCCGCATTAATAAAGTTATCTATATACGATATATTAATCATAATGATATCTATATACCATATGTTAAACAACGGATAGAGTGGTTCTGCTGCCAGTAAGCTTTAAGTTGATGTTATACATTAACAATGCTGAGGTGCTTTGTTTGACCGACAAGATCTATGTGATCGGGCACAAGAGTCCCGATACCGATTCTGTGACATCTGCAATAACCTATGCCAACCTGAAAAACGCCCTGGGGATGAAGGAAGCCGTACCTGCCGCCGCAGGAGACATAAATGCAGAGACCAAGTTCCTGCTGGACTACTTCAAAGTACCCTACCCGGAGAAGCTCACCGACGCCACCGGCAAGTCCGTGATCCTGGTAGACCACAATGAGATGGGCCAGGCGGTGGACAATCTCAATCCAGAGAACATCGTGGAGATCGTGGACCACCATAAAATCGGCGGCATTGCCACCGGAAAGCCCATATTCTTCCTCAATGAGCCGGTGGGCGCGACTGGCGGCATCATCGCGAACCTCTATGAGAACAACAATGTGCCGATCAGCAAGGAGATGGCTGCCCTGATGATGTCCGCCATCCTCTCCGACACCGTCCTCTTCAAGTCGCCCACCTGCACCCCTCGCGACAAGGCCGCGGTGGAGAAGCTGGCGAAAATTGCCGGAGTCGATCCCATGAATTTCGGCATGGAGCTTCTGAAGGCCAAGAGCGATGTCTCCTCCAAATCGGCCAAGGATATTCTCCTGGGCGACTTCAAGAAGTTCGACTTCTCAGGCACAAAGTCCGGCGTGGGCCAGATCGAGGTCATGGATCTGAAAGACCTGGAGCCAAAGAGGGCGGCAATACTGGATGAGATGAACAAGATGAAGGATGCTGAGAAGCTGGACATGATCGTCCTGATGCTCACCGATGTCATGAAAGAAGCCAGCGACATTCTCTTCGTGGGAAATGCCCAGGCGGCAGCAGGCTTTGAGAAGGCATTCGGCGGCAAGATCCAGAACAACTCCATCTACAAGGAAAAGGTCCTCTCCAGGAAAAAGCAGGTCATTCCACCCCTGGAAGGCGCCTTCAAGAAATAGAACGTATGTCTTTGGTGGCCACCGGGCCACCTCCTGTTTACTCTTTTTCCTATCCAGCCAATTCCCTTCGCCAGGTTATTATCGGCTGGGGTGAACGCTTACCTCCTTCTGCTTCAAGCGCACCAAAGGCAGGGATAGATGGCGGCGAGCGCAGGGGGGCACCTCATAGAAGCCCGTCTCCAGATCACGGGGCCGAGCATCAATCTCGGGTGATGGTGAACGGGTCTTGCAGCGGCGACAGCGGTAGCCCTGGCCCCTGCCCGCGGACTCCATCCTTCTATGGCATTGCGGGCACGATGGTGCTGTCTGCACCTGATCAGGGACGAGATGGAGGATGTTGACCTTCTCCAGGTTAAGGGTCTCATCCCGCACTGAACCGTAGACCTCCAGCTCATCTCCCTCCCGGAGCTTTTTTATGATGTCGCGGAAGTTCTTGGTGGGCTCGAAGGCGGCGCACACCATCCTGCACTTGCCGTTCCGCCCTGCCCTCTCGCTCTGCAGGGTGAGAAACAGGTGTCCCCCAGCGATCGCTCTGGCCGGCCCGGAGACAAAGCCATGCAGCCGGTAGCTCTGGCTGTCAGAAACCCTGCCGATCTCTCCGGGAAGGATGTGGGCATCTGTTCCCTGATTGGTCTGGTAGAGCACATACCTTTCCACCGGCTCAGATCTTATGGCCGCGAATGCCCTCTTGATGGCCGCGGGATCTGAGCCCCTTATGCCGAAGAGGACCGGGTCGGCGGAATGGGGAGCGAAGACCACCCTTTTGTTATGATGGTCCACTGTATCCCAGGTCTGGGGATAGGTGAGCCTGTCCGCCTCCCATACGGTAGAGGGATCTATGAACCGGGGCGTCCCCCAGCGGCTGGGCTGGCGGTAAGCGATCAGCTCATAGGTCCAGTCCGTCTGGTCCGCTCCCACGGCAGCCAGAGCGCCGATCAGGCCCCTCCCTTTCTTGAAGCCCCGGTACCAGATCCCCTCTTCATCCAGAAGGGTGCGGGCGGAATCTATGGTGAGGATCTCCGTGACCGCAGAGCGGTAGAAGGCCCTCATCCTTTCCGTCACCTCCTCTGCGATCACCAGCCCGGGATTGGTGTTGGCCCCGGAGAAGTCGGAAAGCTCCAGCAGCGTCTGAAGGGCGATCTTTTTCACCGTCTCCGGCTGGCTGCTCTTGAAGCAGAAGGCGAGGGCGGCATTGCCCCGAGTCTTGTAGCGGGCGCAGGGGTTGAGGCGGATGAGCCTGGGCAGGCCATAGATCTCTCCCCAGGGAAGGAGCCTCTCCATGAGCACTCCGGCCAGATAGGTGGTGCACAGGCCCTTCTCAGAATCGGTATCATCTATTCCAATGAACATGGTCAAGCTTAAATAGCGGTCAAACGGACATATATAATGATGGATAAGGAGCTTCTCGCAGCACATGTGGAGGAGGTTTTAAGGGAGGCAGGATTCTGTACCTCTGAACGCTGTTATCTCCGTCCCAGGAGCTTCGACCTGGCAGCCAGAAGAGGGGATCAGTTCCTGTTCCTGAAGATCCTCTCCAATATCGACGGCCTCAATGAGCGTACTGCGGTGGAGATCAGACGTCTGGCCAACCACCTCTTTGCCAGCCCCATACTGGTGGGGGAAAAGACCCGCGACCAGTACCTGGAGAGAGGGGCGGTCTACTTCCGCTACGGCATTCCCACCCTGAGCCTCTTTACTCTGGCAGATTGTCTACTGGAAGGGGCATTGCCTCTGGTCTATGCGGCGCACGGCGGCCTTTATGTGCGCATCGACGGGGACCGGATGAGGCAGGTCCGTCTGGCGCGGGGAATATCTTTAGGGGCCCTGGCCACGGAGCTTGGCGTCTCCCGCCGGACGATCAGCAAGTACGAGGCAGAGGATATGGACACCTCGGTGGATGTGGCCCTGAGGCTGGAGGAGATATTCAATGAGGAGCTGATCGAGCCGGTGGACCCCTTCCAGAGCGAGACGGTGGCAGAGGAGAAAGCAGAGGTGAAGGGGCCGGTGACGGACAACATCCTCCGCCTGCTCTTGGAGATCGGCTTTGAGGTGGTCCCCACCGCCCAGGCCCCCTTCAATGCCATAAGCAGGGAGGGGAACCTGGTGGTCCTCACTGGCGTGGGCAAGTTCTCCCAGAGCATAGTCAAGAAGGCCCGGCTGATGAGCAGCCTCTCCTCCGTCGCCCGCACCAAGTCGGTGGTGATAGTGGACGGGGAGACGAAGCTGGAGTGCATCGAGGAGACTGCGCTGATCGAGAAGAGAGAGCTGGAGGACATCGACGAGACCCGGGATTTTGAGGACCTGGTGGCGGAAAAGCAGAGCAAGTGATTGAAGAGGTGTTTTTGGTGGGTGCTAAGGCGCTCGTTTTACTGCTGATGCTCACAGCGCTTGTTATATCCGCTGCTGGGCAGCAGACAGCGGACGAATGGAATGATAAAGGCTTGGCTCTCTATAAGCAGGGCAAGTATGATGAAGCCATAGCAGCCTTTGATAAGGCCATCGAGATCGATCCACAATATGCTGATGCAAGGGGCAACAAAGGCAACGCTCTCTATATGCAGGACAAGTATGATGAGGCCATAGCAGCTTATGACAAGGCTATTGAGATTAACCCAGAAGATGCTGAAGCCTGGTACAACAAAGGCGTGGCTCTTGCTCACCATGGCGATCGCGATGAGGCCATGGCGGCTTATAATAAGGCCATTGAGATCAATCCAGAACATGCGCACGCCTGGGGCAACAAAGGCATAACTCTCGCTCAACAGGGAAATTATGAGGAAGCCATAGCGGCTATTAATAAGGCAATTGAAATTAACCCAGAAGATGCTGTTGACTGGTACAACAAAGGCACGGCACTCTATAATCAAGGCAAGTATGATGAGGCCATAGAAGCTCTTGATAGGGCTATTGAGATTAACCCACGATTTGCTGGAGCCTGGTACAACAAAGGCAGATCTCTCTATGAACAGGGCAAGTACGATGAGGCCATAGCGGCTTTTGATAAGGCCATTGAGATTAACCCACAACATGCGCACGCCTGGGGCAACAAAGGCATGGCTCTCGCTCTCCAGGGAAAGTATGAAGACGCCTTAACGGCTTATTATAAGGCCATTGAGATCGACCCACAATTAGCTGAAGCCTGGAACAACAAAGGCATAGCTCTCAATGCTAAGGGCAAGCAAGATGAGGCCATAGAGGCTTATGATAAGGCCATTGAGATCAATCCACAATTCACTGAAGCCTGGGTAAATAAAGGCAATGCTCTCGATAATCAGGGCAAGTATGATGAGGCAATAGAGGCTTATGATAAGGCCATTGAGATTAACCCAGAGGATGCTGGAGCCTGGTACAACAAAGGCGTAGCTCTTGCTCTACACGGCAAGCACGATGAGGCCATATCGGATTTTGATAAGGCCATTGAGATTGACCCACAATATGCAGACGCCTGGTACAGCAAAGGCATGGCTCTCGGTGATCTGGGCAAGTACAATGAGGCCATAGCAGCCTTTGATAAGGCTATTGAGATCGATCCACAATATGCAGACGCCTGGCACAACAAAGGCATAGCTCTCTATAAACAGGGCAAGTACGATGAGGCCATAACAGCCTTTGATAAGGCCATTGAGATCAATCCACAATTCGCCGAAGCCTGGTACAACAAAGGCAAGGCTCTCGCTCTCATGGGCAAGCAAGATGAGGCCAATGCGGCTTATGATAAGGCCATTGGGATTAATCCGCAACTAGCTGGAGCCTGGAGCAACAAAGGCAACGCTCTCGCTGGCCTGGGCAAGTATGATGAGGCCTTAGCGGCCTTTAATATGGCCATTGAGATTGACCCACAATTTGCTGAAGCCTGGGGCAATAGAGGCAATCTCCTAGCTGGCCAGGGCAGGTATGATGAGGCCATTGCGGCTTTTGATAGAGCCGTTGAGATTAATCCACGGGATGCTGTGGCCTGGGGCAATAAAGGCGTAGCTCTGGCAGATCAGGGCAAATATGATGAGGCCATAGCGGCTTATGATAAGGTTATTGAGATTAATCCACAATTAGCTGAAGCCTGGTACAACAAAGGCAATGCTCTCGCTGGTCAGGGCAAGTATGATGAAGCCATGGCGGCTTATGATAAGGCAATTGAGATCAATCCACAGGATGCTGTGGCTTGGTACAACAAAGGCTTAGCTCTCGCTCTCCACGGCAAGTATGATGATGCCATAGCGGCTTATGATAGGGCCATTGAGATTAATCCACAAGACGCTTTGGCTGCTGTCGTCTGGAGCAACAAAGGCATGGCTCTCGTTTATCAGGGCAAGTATGATGAGGCCATAGTAGCTTTTGATAGGGCCATTGAGATTAAACCCCAAGACGCGGTAGCTGCTGTAGTCTGGAGCAACAAAGGCATGGCTCTCGCTTGTCAGGGCAAGTATGATAAGGCCATAGTAGCCTTTGATAGGGCCATTGAGATTGACCCACAATATGCTGGAGCCTGGAGCAACAAAGGCAATGCTCTATATAAGCAGGGCAAGTATGATGAGGCAATAACAGCATATGATAAGGCCATTGAGATTGAACCACAATATGCAGACGCCTGGTATAACAAAGGCAGGTCTCTCTATGAGCAGGGCAAGTACGATGAGGCAATAGCGGCTTTCGATAAGGCTGTCCAGATCGATCCACAATATGCAGACGCCTGGCACAACAAAGGCATAGCTCTCTATAAACAGGGCAAGTACGATGAGGCCATAGCAGCCTTTGATAAGGCCATTGAGATCAATCCACAATTAGCAGAAGCATGGAACAACAAAGGCATTGCTCTCTATGATCAGGGCAAATACGGTGAAGCCATAGCGGCCTATGATAAAGCAATTGAGATCGATCCACAAAATGCGGATGCCTGGAACAATAAAGGCTTGTCTCTCGATGATCAGGGTTCTTACGACGAAGCTATTAAGGCCTACGATAGGGCCATTGAGATCGACCCACAACATGCGGGTGCCTGGAACAACAAAGGCCTTGCTCTCTATGATCAGGGCAAATACGGTGAAGCCATAGCGGCCTATGATAAAGCAATTGAGATCGATCCACAAAATGCGGATGCCTGGAACAATAAAGG
>JAXDAR010000038.1:0-15281 GCA_034679645.1 Methanothrix sp.
GAGATCAGGGGGGACTCGGAGCTGGTGATCAAGCAGATGAAGGGGGAGTACCGGATAAGCTCGGCCACCTCCAAGAGGTATGTGCCCCAGATCAAGGAGCTGCTGCAGGGAAAGGATGTCAGCTTTAAATGGGTGCCGCGAGAGGAGAACGAAGAGGCAGACCGCCTCTCCCGGGTGGCGTATGAGAGCTACTGCTGGAGAAAGAAAAGAGAGCAATCTGGTTAATCAGAAATTTCTCTGCAAATTATGCCACGGGCGTGGCTTTGAAGCTGAGAGATGAACTGGCGAGCGGAGAGGTCTTCCGCTGGTTCTTTGTAGTTCTCCCGCGAATCTGCGCTTGCGCGATCTGCGGTCAAAAAACATGCTGAATTGTATTGCCTCTCACGAACCAGCTTGCGGCAAAACAATTCGTAGCGTTTGGCATAAGATGCCTGCAGAAACTCCGGAAACACAGGAAAATGCGGCTCTCTTACACCAACTGGGCTTCTTGACCTCTGGCAGTCTTCCAATAGCAGCAGATAACCCAGCCAGGGGGCAGGCGATGTTCGGAAGGCCCCTTCTCGATAGGCGGTCCAGATGTCCATGGCCGATCCCAATGCTTCCTCTGTGCGATTGTTAAAATTATTGCCAAAAGAAGGCCCTACCTGCGATTTGAGCTCGATAGCTGCTATTAGACTGCCATCCACAACAACCACTATATCCCACTCTTTCGTGGGCCGGAAAAAACCGGGCAGTTCGACTGACACCCTCTGAAATATGTCCTTTTCATCAATTCCAGTCTCAATAAGGAGCTTACATATCGTTCTGGAGAAAATATCCATCTGTTTTCCACCAGTTGCTGCGCTGCGCGATCCTTGATCCGACTGCCCACGCTGTAATTGGGCGTCAGCTTGCTGTTCTCTGGTTTGCCAAAATGCCCGGACTGAATCGGAAAAGATAAACGGATCAATAGAAGGATCTAGACCGGGCACGATGGTTTCACTTCCCGCGAGCTGATGGAATCAAGGGTGAGCTGAGTCTCCTTGAGAGCTTTGACCCGATTGCAGGCCAAATCAAAATATGTCGGTTCGATTTCGTATCCTATGCTATTGCGTCCCCAAAGGCCCGAAGCGAGATTTGTCGTACCAGTTCCCATGAATGGATCAAGGACTGTGTCGCCAACAAAAGAGAACATACGTATCAGTCGTTCGGCCAAAGCCAGTGGATATGGTGCTGGATGATGCTTTGTAGAGGCTCCATTAAGCTCCCAGATTTGCTGGAACCATAACCTATGATAATTTTCTGGAATTACTGACATGAGTCGAGCGGAGGTAGTTGGTTGTCGGTAGCCATCTGGCTTTCTCTGAAATAATATATATTCTATATCATTTTTTATTATAGCATTGGGCTCATAAGGCTTTCCCAGAAAATTTGTGCATCTATTGGATTCGAACTGAGCATTAGCAATCTTATGCCAGATGATAGGTGCAAGGTTATCAAATCCTATCTTTCGACAATGTTCCTGTATGCTGGCATGGAGGGGATAGACGACATGTCTGCCAAAATGACGTCGTGGCATACATACGTCTCCCACTACTACTACCAGTCTGCCACCGGGGACCAAGACTCTGAGGACATGCTTCCAGATCCTGTCAAGATTCTCCAGAAACTCCTCATAATCGCCCACCAGGCCCAATTGACCATCGCAGCGAGGATATTCCTTTAGAGTCCAGTAGGGTGGTGATGTAACAGCCAGATGAACGCTCTCATCGGCAATCTCTTCCATCCATCTGCTATCCCCTAGAATTAAACGATGTTGTGTTGGCACACGCTTGATTGCCCTTTCAATAGCCTGAACCATGCATGGATCTTTAGCCAAGGCTGGGATTGCCCTCTGAATATCACCGCGGGTTGCATCAAGTACCTCTGCTGGAACCAATTCGTCCAGCACTCTCCTCTCTCCTGAGGATGAAACAATCATGATTTTTTTCGCCATTTCTTTCTGTGTCGATCTGTTTTAAAATAAAAATCTTTTAGGCTATAAACCTATTCATCATCTCGTGACAAAGATGCGATTGGTATCGATTACCCGCATGATCATCCTTCACATTGCCTGGCATATTCCTTCGTCCAGTAGGTGATGATCATATCCGCTCCCGCCCTCTTTATGCACATCAACGACTCCAGAAAGGTGGCCCGTTCATCCAGCCATCCCCTTTCCGCGGCGGCCTGGATCATGGAGTACTCTCCTGATACCTGATAGGCAGCAGTGGGCATGCCGAACATCTCCTTGACCGCCCGCAGCACATCCAGGTAGGGCATGGCCGGCTTGACCATCACCATATCCGCTCCCTCCTCGATGTCCAGCTGCACCTCCCACAGGGCTTCGGCAAAGTTGGCCGGGTCCATCTGGTATCCCCGCCGGTCGCCGAATGCGAATCCCGACTGGGCCGCCTCCCGGAAGGGGCCGTAGAATGTGGAGGCATACTTGGCGGAATAAGAGAGAATGGGGGTATCGGCGAACCCCTCCCAGTCCAAAGAGGTGCGAATGGCCCGCACCATATGATCCATCATGCCGCTGGGGGCAACGATGTCCGCTCCCGCCCGGGCCTGGCTAACCGCCACCTCTGCCAGCAGGGGGAGGGTCTCATCGTTTAACACTCGCTCCCCCCGGACCAGACCGCAGTGGCCGTGGCTGGTGTACTCGCACAGGCAAAGGTCGGTTATCACCACCAGATCAGTTACCTCCTTGATCGCCCGCACCGCCTTCTGGATAACACCCTCGGGGTCGGCGGCGGCAGAGCCCATCTCATCCTTGGAGGAGGGCAGGCCGAAGAGCAGCACCGCTGCCACTCCCAGGTCCTCCAGCGCCCCCGCTTCCAGGGCTACGCTCTCTATGCTCTGATGATACTGGCCGGGCATGGACTCGATCAATTTCGGCTCGGATATCCTCTCATCCACAAAGATGGGTTGAATCAGGTTCTGGATGCCCAGATCGGTCTCCCTTACCATCTCTCTGATCCCCGGTACTCTCAGCCGCCTCATCCTCCTCATATCTTCTCCTCCAGCCGGAACAGCTCGCATAATGACTTCAGTATCTCCACGTCTCCCCTCTCCGCTGCGCTCTTCAGCGATTTGGTCGGCTCAGATAGTATCTTGTTCACAATGGAGCGGCTCATATCGCACAGGACCTGCTGCTCGATCTCGCCCAGGGTATGGCGGGCGGAGAGCTTGTTCATGGCCTTTCTGACCTCCTGGTCCTTGATCTGCTCCGCCTGGGAGTACAGCCGGGCCAGCAGCTCTTCCGCCTCCTTTCTCTTGTACTTGGCCCGGAGGAGTTGCAGCTCTTCGGCGATGATCTCCTCCACTCTGGACGCCTCTGCCATCCTATGCATCATGTTCTCCTGGCTGATGTCCTTGAGGCTATCGATGTTATGCAGCTCGACCCCCGGAACCTCGGCCGCTGCCTGGTCCACATCCCGCGGATTGGCGATATCGATTATCAGCAATTTGTTGCTCCTGCCATCCATGGCCTTCTCTATGTCGCCCTTCAGGAGGATATAGTGGGGGGCAGAGGTGGCGCTGATCACCACATCTGCAGTGTGGAGGCGGGCGGGCATATCCTCAAATGGAACCGCCTCTCCACCCAGGCTCTCCGCCAGGCAGACCGCTGAGCTGAGGGTGCGGTTGGTGACCGCCAGGGACCCGATCTCCCGGCAGAGCAGTGACCGGGATATGAGCTCCCCGGTTTCACCGGCGCCGATCACCAGCACCGACTTCCCTTTCAGCTCCCCCAGAATCTCCTCTGCTAAATCGACAGCTGCCGAGCCTACAGACACCGAACGCTCATTGATGCTGGTCTCCTTGCGCACCCTCTTTCCCACCTGAATGGCCTTCTTAAAGGCGGTCTCCAGCATCCAACCCGTTGTCCCTGCCTTCATCGCCATCTGGGTCAATTCTTTCATCTGTCCCAGGATCTGGTCCTCGCCGATGATCATGGACTCCAGCCCCGAGGCCAGACGGAGAAGGTGGAGCAGGGATTCGTCGTGATCATGAAAATCGATTATTCGAGAGGATACGCGCGCTTTTTTGGCCAGGTCGAAGAGGACCTTCTCTCCTCGCGGCGCCACCACATAGACCTCGACCCGGTTGCAGGTCTTGAGAACAGCGCATTCCTCCACCCGGTCCTGAGACTGCACCCATTTGAGAATGGTCTCCACGTCACCATGCCAGGCTCTCTCAATCTCGTCGATTGAGGCAGTGCGGTGAGTCACCAGCATCGAGGCTATCTCGCTCATCCTGGCATGCATGTGAGCGGGCTCTCATATAGGCCTTTTCATAGGAGACGCCCAAAAGCCTCCACACCTCCCCGTCCTCCAGAATGCGCCTGATCGTTTGGGCCCGATCCTCCTGTCCGGGTATGAGCTCCTTCAACTCAGGCCTCAGCCGGCCAAGAAGCCTGGCCATCCCCTGGTAGTCCTCGCTCAGTTCCTCCTCCATCCGCAGGCGGAGGTATCTGGTCAGGCCGGGGACCTCGGTGGAGATGGCGATGGAGATCTGCCCCTTTCTGATGATCGAGGGCACCACCACCTCTCCCCTGCCCTCCACCCGGTTGACCAGCACTCCCATGCGGACCGCCTCCTCCTCTATCGAGCGGTTGAGCTGGGAGTTGCTGGTGGCAGGAATGGCGATGAAGGCTCCTTCGAGAAATCTCCTGAAATCGACCCTCAGGTCACACTCCGTCAGCTCCCACCGATCTTCGGAGGCCAGTAGACCGGGGGTGAAGCTCTGGCTGACCACCTGCACCGGCCCGTAATCAGAGAAATGGAGAGCTTTCCTCTCCGCCACCTTTCCCCCGCCGAAGATCACCACTCTCCTCTGGCTCATATCGATAAATAGGGGAAGAAGAGGCCGATTAGAACAGCGGTCATCCGGTCCAGCCATAAGACTCCATCATATTGCCATCATATCCTGGCGCTGATCTTCTTGTACTCCTTCTCGCTGAAAAGGACGACATAGTCGCTTATGCCCGACATTAGAGAGAGCCGGTCTGCAATCTGGAGGCACTCCTCTCTGCTGCGAGAGTGGACCATGGTGTAGATGTTATAGGGCCAGTCCTCTGCCGTCGCCCTCTCATAGCAGTGAGTGACCTCCTCTGCCGCGGCATAGATCGATCCCGCCTCCTCCACCCTCTCCGGCGGCACCCTCCAGGCGATGAGGGCATTGGCCAGTATTCCCAGCGCCCGGTGCCCGATGGTGGCAGCGAAACGGCGGATGATGCCCTCTTCCTCCAGGGCCCAGAGACGGGATATGACTTCATCCTCCCCTATGCCCAGGGCTTCGCCCCAAACCCGGTACGGCCTCTCCTCTAAATCCAGGCCATCCTGAGCGACCTTGAGTAGCTCCAAATCCAGTTCATCCATCAGCTCCAGCCTCCTGGATGCTGAAATGGATAGCGATCCTGCCCCCGGCCGGGAATGGCACGGGGCACACTTCCCGGGTCACCCACCACGGCATGATCGCTCCAGTAGTTGCCGCCTTCCTCCGCTCCGGCGTCCCAGTGGTTGTCGCCGTTGTCGGCGGCATTCTGGATGAGATTATCCCTGATTATATTATGATAGAGGAAGTTCTCAGTGCAGTCGATCAGATTGATGCCTGCGATCTGATTGGAGCAGATATCATTTTCAGTGATGTTGCAGCCGGTGCTGGTGCTCATGCGCAGGCCGTAGCGGCTGTTGTTGCAGAGGATGTTGCCGGTGATCCTTGAATTCTTGGAGGACTGGACAAATATGCCCTGGCCGTTATCGCCGGCGGTGTTGTTGAGCACCTCGGCATCGGTCAGCTGCTCCAAGGATATGCCGTCCCTCTGGTTGGATCGGGCAGAATTGGACTCCAGGATGCAGGCATTGCTGCCAGCAAGGGATATGCCCCGGTCGTTTGAGGTGGCCTGGTTGCCCACGAGGGCGCATTTGTGAGAGAGGCTCAGGAGCAGGCCGTCCTTTGCATTGTCAGCAGCGCTGCAGTCCTGCACTCTGCATAACCGGGAGCTATGAAGGGATATGCCGCTGTTGGATGAGGTAGAGTTGCACTTGAGCAGGAGCAGGTTGAGCGAGCCGTCCACCCGGAATCCCTCGGCGGCGCAGTCCTGAACATTGTCGGCCACAAACTGAATGCCGCTTGAATCCCGGCAGTCAAAGCCGACGTTGCATCCTTTAGCCTGACAGCTGGCGATGATGCAGTCGTTGCTCCCCTGGAGGAGAACCCCCACCTCAGCCGATTCGGTGCTGCCGTTCTGAATGCGGCAGCCAGAGGAGTTCACCAGCAGCATTCCCACGCTGCTATTGGATATGGTCAGATTCCGGGCCACAATCTCCCGGCAGGATACCAATCCCAAAAAGCCGCAGTCTTCCGGCACATCAACGCCTGAACTTCCCATCAAATAGCAGACCGGCCTGCCATCGACCAGATTGCTCCGGTCTATATCCTGAATATAACTGTCATAAGCTGGAGAGCCTGCGCCATCGCCACCGTCAATGCGCAGATTGTAGCGGTTGGATTCCATATTGTTATCCCGGAGGAGGTTTCCACTTGATCCCCGTAATGAGATACCATAGGTATTACCAGAGACCTTATTGGACTGGATAGTGCAGTCGGCAGAGGCAGAAAGGAGTATGCCGTTGCCGTTTTCATAAAGGTCATTCTCTGCGATGGTCAAGCCTGCTGCCTCATTGCCATATATCCCTGCTCTCTCGTTAGCCAGGCACCGATTGCCGGTTACATTACCGCCTTCCGTTCCTCTCAGGCTGATGCCCACCTTGCCACCATTTATCAGGTTTGATGTGATATCGTTGCTGCGGGAGGCAAAGACATCCATGCCGCTCACAAAACCTCCGCTGAGGTTATTTCTCGAGACCAGATTTCCGTCCGAGCGGGTGAGGACCAGCCCCAGTCCATCGGTGATAATGGTGTTGTTTGCCACCCAATTATCCTTCGAGTCCTCGATCAGCACTCCCTGCAGAGCAGAGATTGTGCAATCTTCCACCTGGCAGCCAGAGGTCTGGTTTATCCTCACCCCCACTCCACCCTGGAATGAGCAGTTTATGACCCGGTTGTCCCGGGCGAAGATCTCTATTCCTCCTGGGGAGTTGATGCTGCACTCCACAATTGTGTTATTGTCCCCCTCCGAATTCACTGCCACCTTTGCCCCGGAGACGGTGCAGCGCACGACCCGGCAATCTCGCGAAAGGAGGCTGATAGAGGCGTCGCTTTTGCTGCTGTTGACCAAAAGGTCAAAGATTTCACATCCCGGTGCATTGATGCTGAGCGGTCCCTCTATGGATACGCCCTCCCGGCCGTAGATCTTGACGCTGCGGTCGATGACGGCGCCACCATATCTGCCGGAATGAATCTGGATAGTATCTCCGGGACTGGCCTGATATAAGGCTGCAGAAAGGGTCTTGGCATCCCCACGGTCCCCAGGTTCAACGGTCAGGACGCGGGCCTGGACTGAGCTTATCAGGAGAATCGATATGAGAATGAAGGCGGCAATGGATTTCATCTCTTCTGATTATGCTTTTGCAGGCTATTAAACCTACTGCAGCCAATCAGCAAAAACTGCAGCAGAAAGATATAAAATACAGATCAAGCATCTATTTTCCTGGCAAGGACGGTTTCCAATGGCAGGGCCTTATCGCATTCTCATCATTGAGGACGATCCAGAGCACGCCGAGCTGATCAAAATAGGCTTTAGGAGGCATGACGAGTTTTTCTTGAACTTTGCCGCCACCGGTGAGGATGGTTTGGAGATGATATCCCTGGACCGATACGATCTGATATCTGTGGACCTGGTCCTTCCCGGAATTGGAGGCCTGGACGTCCTGGTGCGGATCAGAAGGCTGGACCCGGATATCCCGGTGGTCATGGTCTCAGGTCACGGCACAACTGAGATGGCGGTGGTTGCTTTTGAGAACCGGGCGACCAAATATGTGGTCAAGAGCCTGGAGAGCTTCAAGAGCCTCCCCTATGTTTTTGAGAACCTCATACAAGAGGCACGGTTCAAGGCAAATGAGCGGCAGATGAGGGATTGTATCGAGAGGTCAGAGAGAATTCATAGAAATATTGTGGAGAATGCCCTGGCTGGCATTTATATTCTCCAGGATGGGGCCTTCAAGCTGGTTAATCCCAAGCTTGGTGACATATTCGGCTGCTCGGCGCAAAGCCTGTTGGGTATGCCCTTCTGGCAGCTGGTCCGGCCGGATGATATGCAGTGCGTCAGCCGGCTGGAGAGAGACCAGCATTCCAGCTTTCCTGTCTATGAATCGAGGGTCGCGCGCAAGGACGGAACATATCGCTGGATCGAGTTCCGCACGGTGCCCATAGAGCATGAGGGGCAGAGGGCGATGCTGGGAAATCTCCTGGACATAACGGAGAGAAAGGAGTTGGAGATCAAGATCCTCAGGGCCAACCGGGAACTGGAAGCAATGGATCGGATAGCCGAGATCTGTTTTTCTCCCCAGGATGATATGGACAGGATCCTGGCCGATTCCCTGGCTCATGTCATTCTCGGTGTGGGAGGGTCGGAGGTTGGGGGGATATTTCTCCAGGAGAGCAGCGGTCTGGTGCTCAGAGCCCTGCATGGATCGGTGGAGGTCCTGATAGAGTTCATCAAAGATATGACCGGCGGCGACCTTCTCGGACCGGCCCGGATCCACCAGGATAAAGATGGATCAAAGGGAAGCTGGATTTCCGCGCCGATCGTCTCCGGAGGGCAGAAGAAGGGTGTGGTGATCCTGGCCTGTGAAGATATAGAAAGCTTGCCATTTCTGGAAAAGGCATCAGTGCGCATAGGACACCTTTTAGATAGCTCTTCGAATACCAGTCCCATTCTCTCCGCCTGCAATAAGACGGATGAGAGCGGCATTGCCCAGAACCTGGGCCCCTGAATGGGATGAAAATGAATTGCCATTGCTCTTCGAGGTTATGAAATATGCCCGGAAGCTCTTTTGGAACCTTATTTCGCATCACCACCTGGGGCGAGTCCCATGGAAGAGCAGTGGGAGTGGTGCTGGATGGCTGCCCCGCAGGCCTGGAATTGAAGGAGGATGATATTCAGAAGGATCTGGACCGTCGCCGTCCGGGCCAGAGCCGGGCGTCCACCCAGAGAAAAGAGGAGGACCGGGTGGAGATCCTCTCCGGAATTTTTGAGGGAAAGACCACCGGCACCCCCATATCCATGCTCATCTGGAACCGGGATGCAGATTCGAGCAGCTACGACCTCTTGCGCGACAGGCCCCGGCCAGGGCATGCTGATTATGCTTATCAGATGAAGTACGGTCGGCGCGACCACCGGGGCGGGGGGAGGTCATCCGCCCGGGAGACGGCAGGAAGGGTGGCAGCGGGGGCGGTGGCCAGGAAGCTCTTGCAGGAACGGGGAATAGTGGTGGCTGCTTATGTGACTGAGCTGGGGGGAATCAGGGCGGGTATCGACCCAGGGGACCTGGTCGGGATTAGCGCTGCAGCGGAGGCCAATCCCGTTCGCTGTCCCGATCCGGAGGCGGCAGAGAGGATGATGGAGCGATTGGATGCCGTTCGGCAGGAGGGTGACAGCCTGGGGGGGATGGTGACGATCATCGCCCGGGGAGTGCCGCCGGGTCTGGGTGATCCGGTCTTCGACAAGCTGGACGCTGACCTGGCCAGGGGGCTGATGAGCCTGGGAGCAGTGAAGGCGGTGGAGATAGGGGCCGGTCTTGGCTGCGCCGGGATGAGGGGAAGCGAGATGAACGATCCGTTGCGATTGCAAGGGGATAAAATCTGCTTTGAGAGCAATAATGCCGGCGGCATCCTGGGCGGAATTTCCACCGGTGCGGATATCGTCTGCCGGATTGCAGTCAAGCCCACCCCCTCCATCAGCAAAAAGCAGCACACTGTGGACCTGGCCACCAGAAGGGAGGCGGAGATAGAGATCAAAGGGAGGCACGACCCGGCCATACCCCCGAGAATAGTGCCAGTGGCCGAAGCCATGGTGGCCATGGTCCTGGCGGACCACCTTCTGCGCCAGAGAACAGCAAGGCTCTGATTTTATATCTTTTCCGGGATTATGGGTGCAGCATGCCCAAGGAGTTTCGCAGCCTCATATCACTGGAGGAAGCCAGATCGATCATCTTCGAGCACCTGCCCCCGGCCCGGGAGAGGTCAGTTGACCTGGGCTCGTCCCTCGGCAGCATCCTGGCGGAGAAGGTGATATCCAGCCAGGATGTTCCCGGCTTTGGCCGTGCTTCCATGGACGGCTATGCAGTGGTATCCCGGGACACCATCGAGGCCAGAGATGACCGGCCTGTCACCCTTCGCCTGGTGGGATCGGTGCCCATGGGCAGGAGGCCCGGGGTGGAGGTCTCGCGGGGTGAGACGGCAGAGGTCTCCACCGGCTCCATGATGCCCAAAGGTGCCGATGCCGTGGTCATGATCGAGTACTCCCAGGCCGGAGAGGGGGTCGTCTCCATCCGCAGGCCGGTGTTTGCAGGGGAGAACGTTCAGGCGGCAGGAAGCGACATATCCTTCGGCGAAACGGTCCTCTTTCCCGGAACGCCCATTGTCGCCCGGGAGATCGGCGTCCTGGCGGCTCTGGGAAGAGAATGGGTCCGGGTGCGGAGCCTGGATGTGGGCCTGGCCTCCACCGGGGCGGAACTGGTGCCACCGGGCAAAGAGCTTCTCCCCGGTCAGATCTATGATATCAACAGCTACACCATTGCTGCTGGGGTGGAGGACTGCGGCGGCTCTCCCAGGAGTTATGGCATTTTACCGGACGAAAAAGAACAGATGGCACAGACCCTGCTTAAGATGGCGGAAGAGTGCGATATGATCCTGGTGAGCGGCAGCACCTCCGCCGGGGCAGGGGATATGATCTATCGGGTTATTGAGGAGATAGGGGAACTGATATTTCACGGGGTGAACTTCAAGCCGGGAAAGCCCACCATCTTCGGGATGATCCGGGGTAAGCCCTGCATCGGCTTGCCCGGCTATCCCACCAGCGCTCTGACCGTCTTTACCGAGATGGCCGCCCCGGCCATACGCACCTCTCTGGGCCTGAGCCATAAAGAGAACAAGACCGCGGGAAGGCTAGCCGGTCCTCTGCGCACAGAAGGAAGACAGCAGATGCTGGCAGTGGGCCTATCCGGGGATCTGGTCTATCCGGTGGATAAGGGCAGCGGCTCGATCACCACACTGGCCCTGGCGGACGGTGTGATCGAGATTCCGGCAGGAGTAGAGTTCCTGGAGGGAGGAAGGCCGGTGGAGGTCAAGCTCTTCTCTCCTGCTCAGCCCCCCTCTCTGGTGGTGGCAGGAGAGAACTCCCCCTTCCTGGAAAAGCTGGTCGAGAATCTGCCCTGGAGGCTGATGCTCTTGAATGTAGGCTCGTACCGGGGACGGATCTATTTGGAGGATGGCATTGCCGACCTGGCTGCGATTTCAAGCCCCGTTCAGGAGGCCCCCGCAAAGGAGCTGAAGGTCGTCTGGAGGGTCAGGAGAAAGCTGGGGCTGATGTACAGAGACCAGTCTGATCTGGTCGATCTGGCCGGCCTGAGGATTGTGGGATGGCCGAGGGATTCGGCTATGAAAGATGCCTTCGAGCCGGTGCTGAAGGAGTTGGGCATCATCTCTCCCGTTTACGCCCGCAGGGCAAGGACCCACTCCGCAGTGGCAGCCACCATCGCCTCCGGCCGCGCGGACCTGGGATTTGGAGAAGAAGAGGCAGCAAGCCTGGCCGGCCTGAAATTCAAATCACTGGTAGAGGATGAGCTGCAGCTCCTGGCCGGGCTAACGTGGGAGGAAAATCCCTGGATTCGATCGCTCATTGCTGCCCTTCCTTTGCCCCTCCAGGGGCCGAATTGAGCATTCTTGACCTTCGCTCATAGTAGCTAAGAGGATGGCGCACCCTCCGGCAGAGATCGTCCTCTCCCGGGCAGTTGCCGTAGGTGGCCATGGTGGCACAGGCAGGCGGCTTGTACCGGGTTCCTGTGGCACCGGCGATATGCTCAACCTGGTAGCGGGTTCGATCCTGGTCGAAGTCCGGGCTGGTGGCAAAGAGGGCGATCACCTCATCTGGAGTTTTATTGATCTGCAAGAGGAAGCTGACCAGAGCAAACCGGGCGCTATGGGCCAGGTTGGTGCCACGGGAGACCTCGGAGAGCATTTTCTTGATGCAGGGGGGGAACGCGCCCTCTTTGACCTCTCCCAGATCCATCTTCTGCCTGGCGGCCAGAGCCTCCAGGTCTCTCCTAACCGGGGCGAGATACTCCTCCAGCTCCTGGCAGATCCTCTCGTCCACTGATACCGGCAAACCCCTGAGAACCTTCTCCCGGATGGCCTCTTCCAGCAGCCGACGCAGTTCGACATCGGTTACTGTGAGATATCCATCCGCCAGATCGCGGTTGGTCAGCTTCCATTTGGGGCTGTGCATGCGGTGCGCCGCCCGGATGTACTCGGAAAAATGGATCTTCCAGGGGCCAACTCCCTGAGGATTGATCCCCAGATCGTTGGCCAGCACAACCAGCCCCTCCTTCTCCTGCTGCATCCTCTTGAAGGCCAGCTTGGCCTCCGCCAGGGCATAACGGCGCAGGAATATGGGATCATTCAGGCAGGAGACCATGACCCTGGCCAGGGGATAACTGAGCAGTTCGAAGAGCTGCTCAGACTCGCTGCCCGCCCGTCCCTCGGGAATGGCCTCGCCCGCCGCCCCTCGCAGCCTTTCAGCCGCTCTGGAGCGCACCGTCTGGAAAATGGATTTGTCCAGAAGGCTATCCAGAGAGATATCTTTGCTGCGAACGGCCTCTGCCGCCTCCTGGGTAAAAGGATAGTCCGATACCTTCATTCCTGCTCAATGCGGGGAGCGAGGAGATAATTGATGTCCACAGACTGGCCGAGCTTGAAGTTCACCCGTAGAGGGTAGTCTATGCCCATCTCCAGTGTGACCTCTCCCGCTTTGCTGATGGACTTTGACATATCCTCCAGATAGTCCAGGGAGAAGAGGCTCCTCGCCTCGCCTGGCTTCATACCCAGCAGCTCAGTGCTGGGGATCTTGAGCTTGAGGGAATCAATATCTCCCTTGGCCTCCATATAGAATCCCTCATCAGAGACGCCGAGGATTACATGGTCGCTCACCTTTTCCGCCGCTTTCACTGCTCTTCTCAGCTCTGTGCCGGGCAGTGTCACATGAGCGGGCAGGTCCAGATCGGGGATGCGCGGTTCCTTTCTGATGGCCGTGGGATCAATAAGGCTCAATGTATAGGATAGGGAGCCCACACCGATCTTCAGCTTGTGGCTCTCCTCGTCCAGCTCCAGTTGCACATTCTCGCCCTTATCGGCCATGCTCAAGACGTCGCTCAAGCGAACCAGGTCCACGCCGATCTCGCCCTGATCGGCCTTGAAGTACTCGAAGGCGTCGCTGCCTATCTTGAGAGACACCATGGCCACGTTCGCAGGATCTACTGCCTTCAGTTCCAGACCGTTTTCAGATATGGAGAACTTAACCTCATCCACGAGAGAAGAGACTGAATCGATTGCATCGCGCAGAGTTTCTGCATTGATTACTGCCTTGAACATTCCTTAGCCTCCTGGAGAAAGACAATTTAATATTTAATATAGTTAATGCTTAGTCATACTCTCGCCAGGTATTGTTGCATTTGGTGCAGCGGAAGAACCGAACCTCGCTCTCATCTGCACTGCGCAGCTGGCGCAGCCACCAGTATGCGACATTGTTGCCGCACTCCGGGCAGCGGGCGGTGGTGGTGGGAAGGCCGGCTGATTCCTGCTCCAGCACTGGGACCACGCGAGTGAATTGCTTGGTCTTGCTGACCAGGGACTCGCCCGCTGCTTTGGGCAGCTTATGGCCACACTTGCGGCAGACCATCATTCCATCCTTGGGCATCATCATGCTCTTGCATTGGGGACAAAATTCCATCGATTAGGGGTTAGCACTCGTCATATTAAAGTTTGCCAGGTGCGCAAGGACCTAAGAGCAAAAAGCATAGAGGCGAGAAATGAGCATAGCAATAAACGTGATCTGCCTGGACCAGCCGGGAATGCTGCGCGACATTGCCGGTGTGGTGGCCAAGGCGGGTGGCAACATAATTTATACCCAGCAGTTTGTAGTGGAGAGAGGTATCAACAGCGGCAAAGCCTCAGTCTATATGGAGATCGACTGCACTCCCGAGGATGTCAATACAATGATCGAGGAGCTGCAAGGATTCAAATCCATCACCGAGGTCTCCGTTCATGATCCCTTCGAGAAGATCTATGGCTCGCGGGTGATAATAATTGGGGGCGGAGCCCAGGTGGCCCAGGTGGCAGTGGGGGCGGTCAATGAGGCCGACCGTCACAATCTGCGGGGGGAGAGGATCAGCGTGGACACCATTCCCCTGGTGGGGGAAGCGGCCATAGCCGATGCCGTGAGCGCTGTGAGCCGTCTGCCCAGGGCCAGCATTCTGGTGCTGGCAGGAGCGCTAATGGGAGGACGGATCACCCAGGAGGTGGCCCGGCTTCAGGAGGAAGGAATACCGGTTATCGCCCTGAAGATGGCGGGCTCCGTTCCCGGCCAGGCTGATATGGTGGTCACAGATCCCATCCAGGCAGGTACATTTGCCGTTATGCATGTGGCCAGCACTGCGGTCTTCGATATCGCCAGAGTAAGGGGAAGGGAGTTTTAGCCCTTGATGATGTCCGCCAGATCGCGCAGTGCTTCGCCAGAGAACAGCTCGTCAACGGTATAGAAGTTCTCATCAATCTCGAGCACTGGGGCGGAGAGGGTGAATACCCCATTTATGCGCAGTTCGGTGAGAGCCTCGGGAGTGCTCATATCGATGTTCTCAAAGGCGATGCTCGCTTTGCCCAGCGCGGCTTTCAATTGCTCGCATTTGGGACAGGATTTGGTCGAATAGACTCTACATGCCAATTGGAATACCTCGACCATAGTTGGAACGCTGCAAAATATTAGAGTTGTGGCTGAGCCTGGCTTGAAGAGAAAGGCTCAGCGCAGTGTTATGGGATAGGATTTTCTGGACCAGACCGCATACCCCTGAGCCACTGCCCTCTCGGCGCACTCCCGGCAGCAGGAGTAGTTGGCCAGGTACTCCATCCCCTCCATCTCATGCTCGAAGACATTATTGCAGTTCATTCCCGAAATCCTGCGGTAATCTAAGCCCTTGCAGAATTCATCGCATTCTGCTTTTTCAGGCCGCTCCAGCACCAGCCAGTCCCGGGGAAGGAGGACTGGCAATGTGGCCAGGGTCATGCCGCAGCCGCAGGGGCCA
>JAXDAR010000039.1:0-10877 GCA_034679645.1 Methanothrix sp.
CCAGGAATATTGATAAAAAGCTCTCTGAGGACTGCAATGCTGACTGCATTGTCCTCATCGATCGGAAGATCTTGACCAGGGAACGAGGATCGATAAAAGGATCCTGCAGCTCTTTGAGAGACCTCATTGGGAAGCTATCCAGTTACTATTCAATGGGGATACTGGTAGACAGGAAGGAGGCAATTGCAGCAGCAGATGTCCATAGAACCTTAATAGATTTGGGACTTGATAAAACAGTGTCAAAAGACCTGGTAGTATACGAAGATCAGCTCCGATATGCTCTCACTGATCCGAGATCATTTCAGGTAGTGGCAGCAATGGTAGGGAGAAGGGCCGATAGCTGCATTCTGATAAGCTGCGATACCATCCTCCTGCTGGCTGCACTGGCGGCAGGAATGAAGACGCTGCCATTCCCGGTGCAGGAAGGGATCGGTTCTGCGGAGGAGGGAAGATCGATTTCGCTTCCCTTAAGAGCGGGGGAGATCGATGAGGACAGGAGCCCCACCTATGTGCTTCGCGGGCGCCTGGTGACCATGGGTCCTGAGGGGGAAGTACTGGATGATGCAAGGATAGTGGTATCCGCAGGAAAGATTGCAGAAATCGCAGTGCATGGAGAAGATATATCCGCCCAATTCCAGGAAGCGCCCCAGATAGAGACCCGGGGCACAATCTATCCCGGACTCATCGACCTGCACAACCACTTCGTCTACAACGTCCTGCCCCTCTGGGCACCACCCAAGCGCTATAACAACCGCAGCCAGTGGTCGAAGATCAAGGCCTATAGCCGGGATATCAGCCTGCCCATTCGCGCTCTGGCAGACAGCGCTGTTGCCTCACGAGCGATTGTCAGGTATGTGGAGGTAAAAGCCCTACTGGGAGGGACGACCACCGGCCAGGGGATAAGAACCCAGGTGGAGGGCGGAGTGAGTATATTCAAAGGAGCGATGCGAAACGTGGAAGAGACGGATGATCCCAGGCTTCCTGAGGCCGGCACCCGGGTCCCTGACCTCGGCCTCTCCCCGGATGATATCCAGTCCTTCAAGAATGGCCTTTCCAGGAGAAGAGCGTATTTTTATCATCTGGCAGAGGGGACGGGAAGCACCGCACAGAAACGATTCATGGATCTTGATAAAAATGGATTGATCGAGGAATCTCTGGTAGGCATCCACTCCCTGGGGCTGAAGGCAGAGGATTTGAGGCTCATGGCAGAGAAGGGAGCAAAGGTGGTCTGGTCACCTTTTAGCAATCTTCTCCTCTACGGCAGTACGCTGAATCTTAAAAAGCTGAAGGATTCGCGCGCCCTTTTCAGCATAGGCTGTGACTGGTCCCCCTCAGGAGGGAAGAACCTCCTCCAGGAGCTAAAGGTGGCCCGCTATGTTAACGAGACGCAGGGATCGATCTATTCCAGCCAGGATCTGGTGGCAGCAGTCACCACCAATCCTGCTTCTATCCTGGGTTGGGATGATTATCTGGGAGAGATAAAACCGGGTGCTTTTGCCGATCTCCTCATCCTGGGCGGAAAGGCAGAAGACCCTTACGATCAGTTGATAGATGCCACTGAGAAGGATATCCAGCTGGTGGTGGTACACGGCACACCCCGTTACGGCAGCGAAAGCATCATGAGGAGCATCCCGGATCTGGAAGGAGAATTTCTGGAAAATATTAAGATCGGAGAAGAAGACAGGCTCCTGTACCTCTATGCCTCTGGCTCGAAAATAAATGACCTGACCTATGCCCAGAGTAAAAGAATCCTGCAGGATGCAATGGCCGATCTTCCCGCCTTTCGCCAGTCTACAGGGGAAGAGAACAGGCTTCTCAGATCGATGGGCTTCCGGGCGGAGGACAAGTTCAGAATTCTGCTGGACAACGAGCTGGAGGAGCCGGAGACAAGAGGCCCCGGAATTACCTTCGCCCCTCTTTCGGCTGATTGGAGCAATATGGCCAGGGCAGTGGAGCTGGACGAGCCTCTGGTGAATCAGCCCTCCTACTGGGATAGGATCGATCAGCAGAGAAATATCGATGAGGGATTGAAGAAGATGCTTAAATCCGCCTACGGCAACTGATTTCTCTGAATCTGCGCGGCGTTATTATATCTGCCAAAATCTATTCAGACCATCTCAAAGCATTTAAATAAAGACGCGATGAATCATCGATGTACAATAGATTGCATCCCAGCATAAAACTGGAGTGTCAGAGATGAAGATCAAGTACTTGCTAGACGAGGAAGAGATCCCCAAGAAGTGGTACAACGTTGCCGCAGATATGCCAACCCCCCTGAAACATCCGCTACATCCCGGAACGCTTAAGCCCCTGACTGCTCAGGACATGGAGGCGATATTTCCCAAAGCGCTCATCAAGCAGGAGATGAGTACCGAACGCTGGATAGACATCCCGGAGGAGGTAAGAGATATCCTTCGACTCTGGAGGCCCACCCCCCTTTATCGAGCCGCAGCTCTGGAAAAGAAGCTGAAGACCCCGGCCAGGATCTATTATAAATATGAAGGTGTGAGCCCCGCAGGAAGCCATAAACCCAATACCGCCATTCCCCAGGCCTATTACAATATGAAAGAGGGGATAGAGAGGCTGGCGACTGAGACCGGAGCCGGTCAGTGGGGCTCAGCCCTCAGCCTGGCCACCTGCCTCTTCGACCTACAATGCACAGTCTATATGGTGAAATCGAGCTTTGACAGCAAGCCCTACCGCAAGAGCGCCATGCGGGTCTGGGGTGCAGAATGCCTCTCCAGCCCCTCGGAGCGGACGAACTTTGGCCGGCAGATAAGAGAGAAGATGCCCGACACTCCTGGAAGCCTGGGAATAGCCATCTCTGAAGCAGTGGAGGATGCTGCCAGCCATGATAACACCAACTATTCTTTAGGATCTGTCCTAAACCACGTCCTCCTCCATCAGACGGTAGAAGGCCTGGAGCTGAAAAAGCAGTTCGAGATGACGGAAGACTATCCGGACGCGATGTTCGGCTGCTGCGGCGGAGGGAGCAACTTCCCGGGAATGGTCTTCCCCTTCATTCCCGATAAGCTCAGGGACAAGAAGGAGCTGCGCATGGTGGCCTGCGAGCCCACTGCCTGCCCCACCCTGACAAAAGGGCTCTTTGCCTATGACTATGGAGACACCGCAGGCATGGCACCGGTGATAATGATGTACACCCTGGGCCATGACTTCATACCCCCGGGCATTCACGCCGGAGGGTTGCGCTATCACGGAGATGCGCCCCTGCTGAGCAATCTGGTGCATGACGGCTTGATAGAAGCCACTGCTCTGCAGCAGACGGAGATATTCGAGGCAGCAACGCTTTTCGCCCGTACTGAGGGCATAATCCCAGCCCCCGAATCCGCCCACGCCATCAAGCCGGCGATAGACGAGGCCAAAAATTGCAGAAAGACCGGAGAGGAGAAGGTGATATTCATCTCCCTGAGCGGCCACGGCCACTTCGACCTGGCATCCTATGACGCTTACAATGATGGCAAACTGGTCGACTACGTCTATCCAGCAGAGCTGGTAGAGCAGTCCCTGGGCAGGCTGCCGAAACCCTGATCCCGTCTGTAGATGAACAACAATAAGCAATATTAAGAAAGGCGGAAAGATCGAAACAGAATGGCAGTCTCTAAAGGTCGTATAGGATTCCTGATCAATCCCATTGCCGGCATGGGCGGTCCGGTAGGCCTCAAGGGGACTGATGGCCTGGCGGAAGAGGCAAAGGCAAAGGGTGCCAGGCCCCGGGCAGAGGAAAGGGCAAAAGCATGCCTTTCTCTTCTATCCGAGATAAAAAATGAGATCCTCTTTCTCACTGCCAGCGGCCCTATGGGTAAAAGATGCCTTGATGAATGCAGCTTAGACAGCAGGGTGGTCTATTCTGCTCCACCCAAAACCGGCTCCATAGATACCATCGAGGTAAGCCGGGCCTTTATTGCTCAGGGAGTTGATCTCATATTATTTTGCGGCGGGGATGGTACCGCCAGAGACGTGGCAGAAGCAGCCGGGACAACCCCCATCCTGGGCATACCCGCGGGGGTAAAGATGCACTCCGGTGTTTTTGCCGCCAGCCCTCAGGCGGCAGCAGATCTGGCGAAGCGATTTGTCAATGGAGAACTGAGACTGAGAGAAACAGAGATCGTGGATGTGGACGAGGAACTCTACCGGGCAGGGATTCTTCAGACCAGGCTGTATGCCCTGGCCAGGACTCCTTATCTTCCGGTCCTGGTGTCGGAGAGAAAAAGGATATACAGCTCCGGTCAGGAGGATGAGTTCAAGGATCAGATCGCTCAATTCGCCAGCGAGTTCATGAGAGATGGCTCCGCGTATATAATTGGAGCAGGGACCACCACCAGCCGGATATCCGACGTCATGGGGGTGGAGATGACCCTTCTGTGGGTGGATGTGGTCAAAGATGGAAATCTGATGATCAAAGATGCAACTGAACAGGACCTATTGGATCTGCTCGACCGGGAGGAAAGGGTCAGGATCATCCTCTCGCCCATCGGCGCTCAGGGTTTCATCCTGGGCAGAGGCAATCAGCAGCTTGGCGCAGAGGTCGTCCGCCGGGTAGGTCTGGACAATCTGATAATAATATCCACCCCCCATAAGCTGGCAGAGATCCCTTATCTGCTGGTGGATTCCGGGGACGTGGACCTGGACTGCGCCCTGGCAGGCAAAAGACAGGTGGTGACCGGCTATAGAATAGCGCAATTGAAGGATACCCTTGCCGCCTCGATGTTGTAGACCGTAAACGAAGATAGCAACAATCCCTTGATGCACTATTCTGATGCACTATATGTTCTCTGCATGAAAGTCTACATTCTAATCCTGCGGGATCTGCATTCTCAGCGTCCAAGGCCTACATTCTCAGCTTGCAGCGGAGAAATGTTCCCAGGCCTGCATGATGTAGTCGCCATACAAAAGCCAGATCAGAACAAATATTCCAAAAATAACGTAGAGGTTGGTGATGTACACCAACCACTGCAGAAGACGCATCTTCTTCTCAGGCGTCCCAAACCAGTCTTCGGCTTTTTTCTCAAACCAGTTTGACATTGACGATCCGATCAGGCAGATGCCATGGAGGCAGCTTTCTCTGCTTCCTTTAAAGCTTCCTCTGCTGCTGCTTTCCTCTCGGATTTGCCCTTGAGCATCTTCAGCTTGACCACGTTGTCCCGTTCCATCTCCTCCAGGGCCATGCCGATGAACTTTATGGTGTCCTTGAGATCGGGAATCACCTTGAACTCCAGACCGTTGACACGCCTCTTAGTGCTGTCGATATCCTCGACCAGCCTAATCATTGCGGTCTCGACCTCTGCAGCCAGGATGATCTTGTCCAGCAAGACCTCATAGGCATCTGCCGCCTCATCAATGGCCGCGCTGGTCCCGATTACACCATAACCCCGCTCGTACATCTTCTTCTGTACGGCTTCAGCCTCGATCTTGGGAACTACAACGCCCATGATGTTGCGGGAATCGAGCTGAATGGCCGGCTCCTTCTGAAGGGCATAGGCCACGCTTCCTATGGCCACTGAACCCTCGATGGCCGAGGCCATTTGAAGCCTCTGCTCAGCTTTGAGCAGAGACTCCACCAGCTCTTTTCTAACCGTCTTGGCCCTGTTCAGCACCTCGAAGAACTCAATCATGAGGCCGTCACGCTTCATTTTAAGGAGCGAGTGACCAGTTTGAGCTACCTTCATCCTCTTCTTGAGAGCGATCAAGACCGCCCTGGTCGGTTTTGTTCCAGGAATTATGGTCATGATCTCACTTCTTCGCAGCGCTTGCAGCGTACTTGGGATGGTATTGCTTGATGAATTTGTCGTCAATCCTGGTGAGCATTGCTTCCGGCAGGTCGGCCAGGAGGTCCCATCCGATCTGGAGAGTATCGAAGATCGACCGATCCTCATCTCTGCCCTGGTTGACGAATCTCTTCTCGAACTTGTCCGCGAACTCAAGGACCAGCTTATCCCTCTCCGAGAGAGCCTCTTTGCCCACGATGGCCGCCAGGCCGCGCAGATCGTTGCCCTCTGCATAATAAGCATAGAGCTGATCCGATACTGCTCGGTGGTCCTCGCGAGTGTGACCCTTTCCGATGCCGGAGTTCATCAGCCGGGAGAGCGACGGTCGGATGTCGACGGGCGGATAAATGCCCTTTCTGTGCAACTCTCGGGAGATGAGTATCTGACCCTCGGTGATGTATCCGGATAGGTCAGGTATGGGATGGGTGATGTCGTCTCCGGGCATGGTCAGGATGGGGAACTGGGTGATAGAGCCCTTCTTGCCCCTGATGATACCAGCTCTTTCGTACTGGCAGGCTAGGTCGGTGTACATGTATCCAGGATAACCGCGTCGTCCGGGCACCTCTTCACGAGCGGCGCCCATCTGGCGGAGGGATTCGCAGTAGTTGGTCATGTCCGTGTAAATGATGAGCACGTGCATGTCCAGATCGAATGCCAGATACTCGGCGGTGGTCAGTCCCAGCCTGGGGGTGAGAATCCTCTCCACAGCGGGGTCGTCCGCCAGGTTGAGGAAAACCACTGCCCTTTCCAGAGCGCCGGTCCTCTCGAAGTCGGCCAGGAAGTGCTGGGCCTCTTCGTTGGTGATACCCATGGCGCAGAAGATGACGGCGAAGGACTCGGCCTCGCCCAGAGCCTTGGCTTGCCTGGCGATCTGCAGAGCCACATCGTTGTGGGGCAGACCTGCGCCCGAGAAGATGGGCAGCTTCTGGCCGCGCACCAGGGTGTTGGTGCCGTCGATGGTGGAGATTCCTGTCTGGATGAAAGCGCGGGGCTTCTCACGGGAGGCAGGGTTGATGGCCGCTCCATTGATATCCCTTGATACATCGGGCACGATCTCCGGGCCGCCGTCTCTTGGCCTTCCGGATCCGGAAAGAACACGTCCCACGATGCCAGGTGAGAGTGGCATCTTGATGACGTCTCCAGTGAAGCTGACTGCGCTCTCCTTGGAGAGACCATTGGTCCCCTCAAAGACCTGCACAACTACGATATCATCGGAGGTATCCAGAACCTGTCCTCTCTTCAGATCTCCGCCGGTCCTGATCTCTACGAGCTCGTTATAGCCCACAGGCTCGGTCTTCTCTACGAAGAGAAGAGGTCCGGTGATCTCAGTAATAGTCTTGTATTCCTTTGTCATTTTTGATCCCTCCTCACTTCAGCGCCGCGAACTCGGCATCCATGTCTGCCATGACCTTCTTCAGAATGGGTTCGTAATCCTCTTCCAGCCTAACCTTGGCCAGAGCATCCTTGGATGGGACAGAGGTGATCTGAGCCACTGGTATGCCCTTCTGGACTGCGCCAAAGGCGTGGTCCCTGAATTTCAGGATGGCTTCCAGGAGATCGAACTGCTTCTTGTAGGGGCAGTGGGTGTCCACAGGATGGAATGCGCTCTGAGCCAGCCAGAAGTTGATGATCATCCTGGCCACCTCGAGTGTGACCTGCTGATCCTCGGGCAGGGCATCGGATCCGACCAGCATCACGATCTCTTCCAGCTCGGCGTTCTCCTGCAGAATGGCCATGGCCCTTCTCTTGTTCTTGTTCCAGTCGGGGCTGACGTTCTCCACGAACCAGGGCTCCAGGTCCAGGTCGTACAGAGAGTAGGAATCCAGCCAGTTGATGGACGGGAAGTGTCTGCGCTGGGTCAGCTTGGAGTCCAGAGCCCAGAACACCTTGACCATTCTCAGAGTATTCTGAGTGACGGGCTCGGTGAAGTCTCCACCGGGTGGTGAGACTGCTCCCACGATGCTGACTGAACCCTGACCGCCGTTGAGGATCTCAGCACGTCCGGCACGCTCGTAGAAGTCGGCAAGTCTGGCACCAAGGTACGCAGGATAGCCTTCTTCACCAGGCATCTCTTCCAGACGGGAGCCCATCTCTCTCATGGCCTCTGCCCACCGGGAGGTGGAGTCAGCAGTCATAAGCACATCATAGCCCATATCCCTGTAGTACTCGGAGGTGGTCATTCCAGTGTAAACGGAAGCCTCACGAGCGGCCACAGGCATGTTGGAGGTATTGGCGTAAACGATGGATCTCTCCATCAGGGGCCTGCCGGTCTTTGGATCCTGCAGCTCGGGGAACTCATGCAGCAGATCGGCCATCTCATTGCCACGTTCGCCGCATCCCACATAAACCACAATGTCGACATCTGCCCACTTGGACAGGGTCTGCTGCATAACCGTCTTTCCGGTACCGAATCCGCCGGGAATGGCAGCCGTTCCGCCCTTGGCCAGGGAGAAGAATCCGTCAATTACCCTCTGTCCAGTTCTTAGAGGAATGGTGGGTGCCAGCTTTTCGGTAACCGGTCTGGCTCTTCTTACCGGCCACTTATGCATCATGAAGACCTTGGTTCCATCATCCAGGACTGCCACAGGCTCCTCAACGGTGAAGTTACCGCTGTAGATCTCCTTGATGGTCCCGCCCTTCTGATTGGGTGGAATCATGATCTTATGCTTGATTAAAAGCTGCTCTTGAACCTCGCCGATGGACTGGCCGGGCTTGACTACATCGCCCTTCTTAGCGGTGGGATTAAACTCCCACTTCTTCTTATGATCGATGCCGTCCACGAACAGACCCCTGCTGATGAAGTCTCCAGATGACTCAGCCAGCTTGGGTAATGGCCTTTGAATTCCATCGTAGATCTGGGTCAGAATGCCTGGCCCCAGTTGTGCTACGAGAGGAGCGCCTGTCTCCTTCACGGGCTCGCCAGGCCTGACGCCGCCCGTATCCTCGTATACCTGAATGATATGTTTATTGCCGGAAATGCCGATGACCTCGCTCATCAGACCTTCCTCGCCGACCAGTACCAGGTCGTACATGGAGGCCTTCAGGCCAGTGGCCTGAACCAGTGGTCCGGCGACACGCTTAATTTTCCCTACTTCCATAAATCAACACCTATCGCCCTTTTAATCTTCTCTCTCATCTCTGTGCTCTGCTCGGTTCCGATAGAAATAACGGTTGGCTTAATAGACTCGGACAACTGCTCCTGAAGTCTCTTTGGGAGCTTATTGTAGTCCGCTTGCTTCAACACCAGGATTCCCACACCAGGATCTGCCATGACCTCGTTGATCTTGGAGATCATCTCATCTTCGGTGTTGGCTGCATATGATTTCTTCACTCCTGCCAGATTGAACCCGAGGACACTCTCGCTTCCACCTACAAAAGCAATTTCCATTTTACGCCACCACCACTTGTTCCTCTATGAGTTCAGCAGGAAGTCCAGCTTCCTTTCCTCTAACGATCTTCCTGATGTTGGAGACCTCTGTCTCTTTGCTCACCATGTATCCGAGAACCGGCAGGATGGATAACGGATGATAATTGGAAAGAGCCCATGCATACCGTATGAGATAAGCCTTCAACCTGGCTTCGACTCTGCTTACAGCGTCAAGATCCGATGTTGCGATATCGGATATTGACGACCAGAAGGGGTATCCCTCCAGTCCGCGCAGAAACTCGCCGAAAGGCTGACCTGCCATGCGGGACAGCTCATCGTGCAGCTTTCCTCCAGGAATAAGGTTCTCCTGTATTACGGCTGCATCGATGCCTGCCTTGTTCATCCGGAAGAGAGTGATCAGGTTCTTGATATCTATCTCCCTGCGAACATATTTGAGCAGCAGACCTCCTCCTACCGACAGTGTGCCGCCTACAGCGCGCTCCATCCTGAAGTAGTAGAGTTTATCCAGAGCGTTCTCCAGAGATGCGAGATTCTTGCCATCGTATTGTGCCAGAGCGCTGGAGTAATCAGTTCCATCAAAGGCGGAGATGATATCGTTAATGCTATCCTTCTTCGCCAGCTCCTCGAGGAAGTCCGGGGATAGCTCGCCTGCCGGCACGAGATACTTCATGATCTCTATGTCGGAGGCTCCCGAGAACTTTCCACGCAGGAGGGTCTTGATGTTCCAGACATCCCAGCGCCTCAGATACTCCAGAATCAGGAATGATGGCTCGTCTATTGAGACTTCAGCCAGCTTCCTGAAGGTCTTTGCCATATTGGCAAATGTGGCGTGCTCTATCAGATCCACACCGGAGTAATCCTTGGCGAGCGCGTCGATTTCTTCCTTATACTGGGTCTCTTCCAGGTATCGTGCGATCTCAGACATCTCCATGTTCATCATGCGGGGATACATCTCCGCTGGCACGAGCTTTGTCTTCATCGCCCGGACTCTGCCCGTGATGTAAGCGTACTTCACCGGTAAACCGAACTTCGGCAAACGTAGTACAGGCATTGTCCTCACCCGAATAATATCCTGGAAACCTCTTTCATGTGGTTATTAAAGACCTCACGCGCAAGAGTTTCATATGACAAATCGTAACGTAGAGCTCCATCGCCGCTCTCAACCACAACGCCGCCTACAATATCCAGGTTCCCGCCGTAATTTGGGGCGAGAGAGGTTATGAAGGCCTCATCCCGCTTATTGGAATAGACCTTCATATCCTTGAGGTCGTAGGGCTCAAGCAGCTTTTTGAGCATGGATTCATTATCCTTCTTGGGAAGATTGGAAATCTTCTCAAGGAGCTTCATCCTTGCTTTCTCCAGGAGATCCTTGTGCACATTCAGCTCCGATCTCTTGACCTCGAGATTGGCGCTGGAGATCTCCCTGCGCTCGATAGCCTCTACTGCGTGTCCGACCTCAGCTTCCTTCCTGGATTTGATTTCAGCGGCACGTTCCCTAGCTTCATTGAGTATCCCTGCAACCTCAAGGTCCGCTTCGCTCGTTATCTGAGCGACCTTATCCTTGCTGGTTGCCAGGACCGACTCAACCACTGCATCTAGTGCCATTGCCTCTCACCCTTTGGAAATGGCCAGCTCAGGGTGTCACTATTGCAGAGAAGGGCGTCCAGGCGAACATCAGGATCAGCGATACAGCGAGGCCGAAG
>JAXDAR010000040.1:0-5506 GCA_034679645.1 Methanothrix sp.
TAGATCCCAGGCCTTATGCAGTGGGGTCCCTGAAGGAATTGTTCTCGAAGTTCAGACACATTGGACGGGTCCTGCCGGCGATGGGATATTATCCGAAGCAGATCAGAGAGCTTGAGGAGACCATAAATCGGGCTGATTGCGACTCAGTGGTCATTGCCTCGCCTATTGACCTGCGGCGGCTTATAAAGATCAACAAGCCATCCACATATGTGTTATATGATCTGGTGGACATGGCCCGGCCACTTTTGAGGGAGAAGATCGAGGAGTTCATCTCGGACATGAGGGCGGATGCAGAGCATTCGCTGGGAGGCTAGATTGAACCGAAAGCCTGCACGGGAGGATTGAAATCCTGGCCGGTCCCGCAGTTCTTGCCTTTGGCGGCAATGCGCTTCTTCTTGATCCCAGAAATCCTGGCGCTCAGGAAGAGACAGCAGCCGCTTTTGCCCAGTCAGTACGCCTCCTCATGGCCGAAAGCGAGGGAATGGTGCTGGTTCACGGCAATGGCCCTCAAGTGGGGATGATATTGCTGCGGATCGAGGCCACAAAGGACCGCATACCGCCGGAGACTCTGGACATCATGGTTGCTGAAACCCAGGGAAGCATCGGCTACCTTCTCTCCCGCTCGCTTCGAAGCGAGATCCCGGAGAGAGAGGTGGCGGCGTTGCTGACAGAGGTCCTTGTAGACCCAGATGATCCCGGCTTCGCCAGCCCCTCCAAGCCAGTCGGTCCCTTTTATGCCCGAGAGGCGGCGGATGAGCTTATCAGGAGTCAGGGATGGAGAATGATGCAGTCGCCGGGGAAGGGATGGCGCAGAGTGGTTCCTTCCCCCCGGCCACAGGAGATAGTTGAGCTTCATACCATAAAAGATGCCGTCTCCCACGGCCATCTGATAATCGCCGGTGGCGGTGGAGGGGTGCCGGTGGTTAGAGATGAGAAGGGCATCCTTCGGGGCATCGAGGCGGTGATTGATAAGGATCTGACCGCCTGCAAGCTGGCGGTGGCCATCGGGGCGGAGAAGTTTGTCATCCTGACAGATGTGCCCCATGTCTCGACCGGCTTTGCCACCAGGACCGAGAGGCGAATAGGCAGGATGGCGGCTTCTGCAGCCATGAGGCTTCTAGCCCAAGGCGAGTTCCCGCCCGGATCGATGGGGCCGAAGGTGGAAGCATCAGCGGTCTTTGCAGAGGCTACAGGCAGATCCGCTCTGATATCCAATGTCGAGCAGTTGGAGCGCGCCCTGAAAAAAGAAGCCGGAACCTGGATCGATCCTTAGAGAGGCCAGACATGTAGACGAGCCGGAGGGCTCAGTTTTGCCTGCTTTGTTGCTTATCTATCTCCGCCAGGACCTCTTCTGCATCCTTTCCTCCCCAGTAGTATCCCATCTCCTGGCTCATCCGCCTTGCATAGTCTGCCTCGGCTTTGGCAGCGGCCTTGTCGCCCGCAGCCAGATGCGCCCAGGCCAGACCAATCCTGGCATCAGCCTCGTATAGCCTGTAGCCTCCCGCTCTGGCATACTCCAGGGCTTCAGTCAGATCGCTTGATGCAGCAGCAGTATCTTTCATGATCCCGGCATGCCACAGCCCCCGGCCCAGCAAGGTCTCCATCAGCACTCCCTTGTTAGATATGCTGCGGGCAAGACCCAGAGCCTTTCCGTAGCTCTCCCTGGCCTTCTCCTGCAGCCCGGCATCTGCAAGCAGATCTGCCATAATCCGGTTACATCTGCTGATGCTATTGGTCCAATGATTTCTTTCGCAGATCTTCAGGTTGGCTTCGGTGACCTTTAGAGCATAATCGGACTTGCCCTGGCGCCTCATGTGGTTAGCATGCTGAATGCCTCTTAGACTGTAAAGATAGGATTTTGAAGGATCATACTCTTTCTCTAGAGCCTCAGCATCCAAAAAATATCTACCGGCCTTGTCCATGTCTCCCTGTAGATGATAGGCCCAGGCCTGATAAGCCATAGAGTTGCACTCATGATCCTTACTCTCTGCTCGCCGGGCCAGATCAGTGGCCTGGCCAGCCGCCTGCAGGCTCCTGGCCAGATCGCCCCGGGAACAATGCAAGTCCGATAAGTTCTGGTAGGTTCTGCTGGCATTTGCCCAATCTCCAGACTCAAGATATATGGCCAGGCTTCGTTCGTAGAATGGATCTGCCAGGTTCCCTCCGCCTATATTATCCGAGCATAAGCCCACTGCGTTCAGTATCCATGCCTTGTCTGTGGGACGGCTGACCAGCGGCTCATTGGAGGTATCGCCTCTGGGAAAGAACTCACGCATGATCTCAAGTTTGATCTCCCAGGCGCCCAGTTTTTGCGTGAGATAGTATTCACGCAGATCGATCCGCTCCCAATGTATGCTTTTAGCCTCATCATAAGCGCCGCACTGGCAGGCATGATGGACCACCTCGATCAGAGGCGTCAGGTCTTCCAGGGTGGGCTTATCAGGCATGCCTTTGGCTTTGGCCAGATAGTAGTCTTTGATCTGCTGATGAGCCTCTTCAGCCTTCCCTCGTCCGCCCTTGGTCAGAAGGGCGAAGTAATGGGCCCTGATCAAAGGATGTGTGGTGAACAGTTCTGAGCCGCGCTCGTGCCGCAGCATCCGGTAGTCTATCAGCCTCTTCAACATGCTCTCGAACTGGGAATCAGTAAGAGCAGCGATGGGATCGTTGAGAGCCCCATCCTGCTTCTTGAACTTGGCTAGGAAATTACTGAAAATATCATTGTGATCTTGATCCCGCTTCTCGTATTTAGCCCGGAAGATCCTGAATGCATCTTTCTCCACGGGCCTGCGAAAGGCGCTAAACAGCATCAAGAAAGCCTTCTCCGCCTCTTGCAGGTGATCATCGTATCGGCGGAGCACTCTGTGTACTCTCTCGTAGCGCGGCTCATCAGCGGTGGGCGGAGGGATGTTCCGGATCTGGGCGATATCGCCTCCGTGATGGTCTCTCAGATATGATGCAATGAGGCTCAAAGTGAGGGCATGACCGTCCCAATCTGATACCACTCGGTCCAGCTCATCATCATCTCCATGGACTCCCAGCTTTCGCAAAAGATCCCGGCCATCCTGGGGCAAGAGCCTCTCCACATCTCGATGCTGAAATGTGATGAACTCCTCCAAATCCATGAGGGGCACGCGACTTGTTATCAGGCAGAACGAATTATGATCCGGAGAAGCGAAGAACTCCAAGAAGGCCTTCAGGTCTGGGCTCTGAATCGATCCGTACATATCGCCATCCTGGTGCTGAAGCACATCGAGGCCATCCAGGACGAAGAGGAATCGCCCCGCACCGAGCATTGCTCCAATTATCTGGGCTTTCATATTGGATGAAGGGATTCTTCCGGGATCGATCCTCCCGCCGCTGAGGTAGGCCAGAGCCTCATTGAAGAACTCGTCCACGCTGCGCCTCTCATAAAATCCCCACCAAAAGAGGCCATCGGGCTTTTGTGTTGACCCGTCGGCCAGCAGCTCATCAACCCACTGCCTGGCCAGGCTGCTCTTTCCCTCTCCGCCAAATCCCACCAGGCCGGTGATGCGAGTCTTTGATTGATCCAGTCGGAGGTTATGTCCTGCAGGAGCTGCGCTCTCCCCGTCCATTCTTGTAGAGATGGAGGCGCGTTGTTCCATGACTGGCCCAGGCTCTTGGCCACGGCTGCCCTGGCCTCGGCCTTGTCGATCTTGGGCTCAGGTGCAGGTTGCAGCGGATTGGCTCCGGAGCTCAAAGGGAACTGGAATGGGATATACGTTAGGACGCGGTTGTCCACGGCATAGGCCAAGTCCGGCTTGATCAGGTCTTTGGGATAATATCGTTCTGCAACCAGACCAACCACCCGGTTTCGCTTAATGTCCAAAACAGCTGAGCCGCTCATTCCCCTATCGATGTCCGTTGACTTGAGCTGAATGGGATCCACCAACAGCGCCTTGTCTTCAGGCGGCTCGACGCTGCCCATTATGGTTCCCATGGCTCTGGTTGCCGGACGATCTCCGGTGGGGCTGTAGCCATAGGATCGAAAGGAATTTCCCTCGGATGGATCGGCAGAGCCTAACTTGGGAAGCTGATCGGGCCCAAGAGGGGCAGTGCCATCGACCAATCTCAGGGCGATTATGTCGTCGTCATGCTCCCGAAAACAGCGATCAACGACAGCATGAAGGCTCAAAGGCTCTCTGCCTTCGACGCGGGGAAAGTGGACCTCCACCTTTTCATCTGCCGCATCCTTCGGCGATCGGCCCAGAGCGGCCTGGACAACATGGGCGCAGGTTATGATCCTGTCCGGCTCGATAACTATCCCTGTGCCGACTATGCCCGTGCTGATCGAGCGATCGCTATCTTGGTCGCGTATCTGTACAGTGAAATCCCGCAGCCTCTGAAGCCGGACATTCTGGACCATTCAGACTCCTCACGATTCTGGTTTGGTCCAGGTGAGGGTGACGTTTATGTTGGCCTGTGCACCGGCTTTGGCCAGAACTGCTCCGACCTCCCAGTTGAAGTTGATCCCGAATTCAACTTCAACCTGAGAGAAATCCTTGGGCATCTTCTCCTGCAGAGAATTGATGCGGGACGCCATATCGATTATCTGATTCATGGCCTGCTCCAGTGCCTTTTCTGATCTTGCCGCTACCTCCTCCGGATTCGTCCTGAAATAGGCAACTGTTTCAATTCCTCCCTCTGATGGAAACTCAATGAGCATTGGCATCTCTTTCTCTTTTTCCTCAGTTGAATCGGGCATAACCTGGTCCTCTATGCTTTGGAGCCCTTGATGGCACAAATTCGTTTCGATTGATTGATAGCCGATTGACTAATAGCAGAAAATTTATTACATATAGATCCCCTCAACTGATTAAGAGGATTTTTATGAAATCCGCGCTGACGATGCCTTCTGCGGACCTCGATTACATGAAAAATATTCCGATCTAAAATCACCATGTCAATCTAAAGAATGCGCAGAAATTGATTTCATGGCCCCACCTCCTGCCGGGAATTTGATTGAGAGAATGCAGATGTTGTCAGAGCCGGAGGTCTATAGGGAGCTGGATACCAGCCCACAGGGACTTGGGAGCGAAGAAGTCCAGAAGAGGCTGAAGATCTATGGTCCAAATGTGATTTCCAAAGTCCAGGAAAATAGCTTATCCGCTCTGACTGATAACTTCACCCATCTCATGGCCCTGCTGCTATGGGCTGGTGGCCTGATCGCTTTTTTTGCAGGGCTGCCTCAGCTGGGCATATCCATCTGGCTTGTCAATCTGATCAATGGCATCTTCAGCTACTGGCAGGAGCGCAGAGCGGAGAAGGCCATATCCGCTTTGGCCAGAATGCTGCCTGCATACTCCAGAGTTTTGCGTGACGGCCATGAGCACATGGCTCTGGCCAATGAGCTGGTTCCTGGTGATGTCATCCTGCTGGGTGAGGGGGATCGGGTCTCGGCAGATGCTCGGATAATAAAGGACAGCAATCTCCGAATGGATCAGTCCACCCTTACCGGTGAGTCAAGGCCAGTGGAAAAATCCTCGAT
>JAXDAR010000041.1:0-15804 GCA_034679645.1 Methanothrix sp.
ACGGCACATTCCTCTGTATATTCAAGGGTGAGCTTGTTTCCTCCTTTGGCCAGTCTGCCCTCCTCGATGGTGCTGCCGGTGTTCAGCAGAAATTCTTCTCTCATTCCTCCACCTCCAGGGACATTCTGGTGTAAAGCACTCCCTTGGGATTCTTGCCGGCGGCATAGTCGCCCAAAAAGCGTTCAAACCTCCCCTCCAGCTCGAGCTCGCCGACCTTGGGATTGCTCTCCACTCCCTGATGAACGAATCCTGGGGAGAAGTTCTTCGTCTCCCCTAAAATCACCACTGTGCCACCGTTCATCTCCGCTCCCAGACCTCGAACTGCATTTCCCTTTATCAAAATCAGGCCGCCGGACTGGCGGATGGCGCAGAAGTTCTCCACGCTGCCCTGCACAGTTATCGATCCTCCCGCCAAGCCGCCGCCCAACTGGCTTCTCGCATCTCCTTCGATCAGGATCTGGCCGCCGGTCATCCCCCGCCAGCTCCCTCGATATGCAGAGCCCACATGATCTCCTGCATTCCCGGTTACTTGCAGCAGGCCTCCTTTCATCTCCATGCCTGACCAGGAGCCGGCATCGCCCCGGACCAGGACCTTTCCCCCGGCCATCTCTGCTCCGGTGTACATTCCTGCTGAACCCAGGATCTCGATTACTCCCGATTTCATCCCCTGGCCGATGCGCTTAACCCTAGATACATCCCCATCGATGACGATCTTCGTCTCCTCCGGCTCAGTGCTCTCTTTAAGCTCCACCTCAAAGAACCGGTTTAAGGGAAGCTCTCGCGGACCCTGCCAGACGGTCAGCTTTTCGATCTCATCTTTTGTCTTTCCGGCGAACAGGTCGGGACGGATGACCTCCGCCTCCACCATAATGCCGATCTCTCCCCGGGGAACGAGCCTTATCTGTGCCATCTTACTGCCTCCTCGCCACTGCCTCAAGGGGCATGTTAACCGGTATTGGGACCGGATTTTTCAGGTACTTGTCGGGGACGGGATAGTTGGCAAATCCCACTGTATAATACTTGAACCAATCCCGAACGTCCCTCATCATCTCCTTTTCCACTTCTTCGTCCATATGGGGCTGGCAGTAGTATCTTCTGCCTTCGGGCACATAGACAATTTCTCCCTTCCGGGCGACGATCTGGCCGTCTTTTATGGTGAAATCGGGCCGGCTGAATCGGGATACGATATAGGATGGATCGTTGACGTTCAGCTCTTTTGGATCGATATCATAAATGGTCACGTCTCCGTCCGCCCCCACTCCCAGGTGGCCTTTGCGATGGGCCATGCCTATGGTCCGGGCGGAGTTGGCTCTGGTGAGAATGGCAATATCATAGAGGCTCATCTCCCTGTCCACTCCTCCCAGGCTGGACTTCTCGTAAGCCCATTTGTGGCACTCCTTGGCAGTATCGTCCCTGGCCTTTCTGGACATCAGCCAGGCTATCACCTGAGGATACTGGCTGAACAGCCCTCCGTTTGGATGGTCGGTGGTCATGATCGTCTTCCAGGGATCGTCGATGAGCAGCAGCACCTCCAGGCCGATGGCCCACATGGTGGCATGAACTGCACTGCTCTTGAAGTAGGCCAAAGCGAGTATGCCTGAGCCGCACTCCATCTCCACATCGCAGTTGGACCACTTTTGGCCGGTCAGCATGTAGAGGTCATGCTGAGCCGGGCCGTCGCCGGTCATGGTGGTGGCCGGGCCGAAGGGGACTGAGCCGCTATCTATGACCACATTCTCCGTCTGGTTGATGTATTTGGCCAGATCGGGAGCGCCGGAGCAAAAGTCCCTCCATGACGATCCCCCATAGCTATTGAACTGGGCATGAGCCAGGTAGACGGTCTGCTTTCTCTTGGCGCTCTCGCGCGTTTCCGCCCATTCCAGATCCATCTTGCTCTTCGGCTCCAAAGAAGAGGTGACCATCAGCGAATCCCGCGCTATCTCCCAGTTACCGGGATGGCCGAGGTTGTTGGCATGCAGGTGGAGGGACATGGGAAGTCCCAGCATCTCATTGACCTCCGCCAGGCCGCGGATGATCTCCCGCGAGGTGACCTCGAAATGGATGTTGGGCTCATCCAGGCCTTTCACGTTCTTGGCCCAGCCCCAGTTCTCGACCCCTGCGGGATTGACGCATTTTATGCCGTAGGCCTTATGAGTTCTCATCATCCAGGCCACATAGGCGGCAGCCTTCTCGACGTCACCCTCCTTCAGGTAGCGCATGATAAACCAGTTGTTGCCAAATACCATGTAGGCGCCCATATCCAGGATGGGAGTGGCCCTCATCTCCTCATGGGTGTGGCGGGCTTCCAGGGGGGGCATGGCCGCCTCGAAGACGGTGGTATAGCCCATAGCAGCATAATCATACCCCTGCTTGTAGACGGAAGGGACGGTATAGCCGCTGCCCGAATGGGTGATGTCCGTCTTCTTGCGCACGGATTTGTAATGGTCCTCGGGGCGCATCAGCCGGCCGGCGTTGACCTTGGTTCCTGCCACATGGGAGTGGGCGTCGACCCCTCCGGGCATGACTGTCCTTCCCCGGGCATCGATCACGGTCGCGTCTCTCGCCTCCGGAGCGGAGAGGGAGGATACCACCTTTCCTTCTCTAATGAAGATATCCACAACCTCTCCATCTATTGCATTCAGAGGGTCGAAGAGATATCCGTTCTTGATGATCATCGTCTTGGACGAATTCGCTGCCATCAGACCACCTCTCTGGGCACCAGCCGGATCGCATCTGCCGGGCAGATCATGCTGCAGGTAGCACATGAGCCGCAGACCTCCTGGTCGACCACCTTGACTGTGCCATCTCTGACCTCCAGGAGCGGTTTTCTGTCCAGCTCGTTCAGATGGCCGGCGGCAAGATACGGATCGGAGAGAGCATTGACCGGGCAGGCGATGATGCAGTTTCCGCAGCCCAGACATGCGATCTCATCCGTCTCCAGGCAGGAGGTGAGAGTGGGCCAGGGGGCGGGAAGGGCGAGCTTCTTCTCGAAGGCTCCTTTGCCCTTCATCTCCGGGATGATGGCGGTCTTGGAGACCACAATCGCCCTTACCGGACAGGCCTGGGCACATGCACCGCAGTAGATGCAGGCATCCGGCCGGTGGGTTACCTTCTCCCCTCTCTCTCCCTGCTTCCATTCCCGGTTGAACAGGGCATTGGCAGGACAGGTATGAACGCATGTCTTGCAGGCCTGGCAGACGTTATCATCCCGGCTGTAGATCCCGGCAAAGGGCTTTTCAAAGGATATGGCCCTGGTGGGGCAGACCGAAGCGCACCAGCCGCAATGCACGCATCGGTTCAGGTCGATCAACGTCCTGCCGCTGACTTTGAGGCTGCCGTCCTCTGCCAGGTGTCTGTCAGAAAGCTCAATGCAGGCCTGGGGGCAGACGTCGCTGCACAGGCCGCAGCGCACACACTTGGAATCATCCACCACAGTGGATTTTATCGCGTAGCTGAGGTAAGAGCTATCCATCTCCGGCTTGCCCTCTTTTCTGAACTCCAAGGCACCGGTGGGGCAGACCCGGGCGCATAACGCACAGAAGGCACAGGCCCCGCTCTTTCTCTTTTCAATGAAGTCCTTGTCGATCAGGCCGCGAACCACAGCTCCCACTGATCCTATGATCAGCTCCCCTTTGGGGCAGACCTGGACGCAGGTTCCGCAGCCGATGCACTTGTCCGGCAGATAAAACTGCGCTCGGTCATCCCGGGATTCCAGCAATACCTCTCTCATCTTAATCCTGCCTGCTGGGCATCGATTTATGCAGGAATGGGTTAAGAAGGTTTTCATGCCCCGGCCTTCAGCCCGGCACAGCCACATAGATGTTATGCTTATTGGAGACGATCTTCACCCGAACGCTCCCCTCCTTCGCCTGGCAGTCCACCACCGATACCACCCGAGTCTTTGCCACCCCCAGCTGCTCGCCTTCCACCCAGCCGGGAGCCCTGATCTCCACTCTTGTCTTTTCATTTTTCTTGAAGACCGTGGGGATCATGGGCCGCCTCTCGATGTTGAAATCCTGCGCCTTGAGCCTCAGAGGCAGTGATGCCTCCTTCTCCCACTGGGGCATGGTGCGGTTATAAAAGTGCCACCAGTTCTCCGCCCGGACGCCTCGCGGCGACCGGCCCAGGCGGTAGTGCTCGAACTTCTGAATCCCCAGGGGGGGCCACCTCTTTCCTGCTCCCACCCTTTTGGCAAAATCGATCAATTTTGGAATCTCCAGGTCGTTTATTCCAGGGATGTACACCGGGGCGATCAAGAGGTCGATATTGCTCCTGGCAATATTTTCTGCCACCTCTTCCAGCTTCCGGATATCGAATCCCGGCCTTCCGGCCAGATATGCTGCCAGCTCCGGATCCAGGGCATGCATGGAGAGATTGATCCTGTCCAGCCCTGCCTTTTCTAAAGATCCGATCATCTCCTCATCCAGAAGAGTGCCATTGCTCTGCATGGATACAATCGTGACCTCTTCTATACCCTTCAGCCTTCCCACCAGCTCCACTATATCCGGATAGAGCATGGGCTCCCCAGGAGAGTCGATATGGCACTCCACCCCCGGCCCCTTGAAGGGGGCGATCTCCTCGACCGCCTCCATCAGATAGTCCAGTTCCACCTGATAGTCAGTCACCCTGGACCTGGAATTGGGTCCGGCGTCAACCGAGCAGAAGGGGCAGCTCAAGTTGCAGCCGCAACTGGGCCTGATCTGCAGGAGATTGCTCCCCCGGTCCACCACTCCAAAGTACAGACACCCCATCAGCGGTATGTCCGACTCCCGTGTAACATGAAAAAGAGGCATTTCAGTGGCTCAGGATATGACCACCGTGCCGTTCTCTCGTCTCAGTACTGCTCCCATCGCTGCGGAGAAGGCGTCATCGGATTCAGAGTCCGCCGGGGCCGCGGAGCGAGAAGAGGTTACTGCCTCGCCGGAATTGGATCCTCCTCTGAAGGCCCCGGGATCCATCTCCTCTGAGGTCCAGGCCAGATCTCTGATATCCAGCTCCTCACCACTGGAGCTTAAGACCAGATCAACCAGCCGAACTTTTGAGGCCTCTTCCAGCTTCATGAACTCGCCGGGATCAAACTGCAGGCTCAGGGTGTAGTTGCCCGGATTGAGGGGTTCTTCAATCCTCTCATATCCGATCTCCTCCCCGGAATCGTCAAGGAGGAAGCCGTCGATCCGGTAGCTTCCCGCCCTGGTCACCGACAGATTGACGCCAACAGAGATGGCCTCCAGCGTGGTCTGATTGACAAATCCGCTGATGTAAGCCCTGGGAGCCTGGAACTCTTTTAGATTCAGATCTATGCTGACATCCCCTTCATAGCGATCAAGATAATCGCCCGCATTATCATAGAGGACCAGGTTCTCGACCTTCAGGGGGCTGCAATTTCCATATCTCCAGATGTCGGTGCCGCTGATATTGACAGAAATTACTCCATCCTCCTCCAACCTCTGGCTCTGATCTATCTCATCGATCCTGTTCCCCTGGCAGTCGTCCACCACTCCTTCCAGCCTGAAATCGCCTGGGACGGTCACATTCACTCCGAATGCTAAAACCAGCAGGTCATGCTTGCCATCCTGGTCCTCATCCAGCACCCTTTCCGAGCTCAGGCCGGCGATCTTTGAGCCGGCTAAAGAGACACTCACCGGGATATCGATGCTGCTGTTGTTTGCCCGGACCCTGATGTATCCATCCAGTCGGTGCTGGGCCGGATTATCGGGCAGGGTAAGTCTCACCTGGAGGGTCTGGTTGCTGCCTGCCTCCAGCCGGTCGGGACCGCTGACATAAATCCAGCTCCATGGGTCCTCCGAGTATTGCTTGATGGTGAGTCTGAAAGGCTGGCCGGACTCGGGGACATTATATCCGTAAATGTTGATCACCCACCGGCCGGCCTGGGGATTGGAGATCTCCACCGGACCGAGATGGCCAGATCCTAAATCGGCATGCTCCTCGCTTGCCATACCTTCCGGGTCCTCGAGGACCAGGGCCACCTCGCTGTATCTGCTGCCCTCAAGGGTTTCAAGCTCTGCCGAGAGCCTGATGGTCTCATCGGTCACATTCACAGTCCTGTTCCAGATCTCCTTGAATCCCACTCTGCCCTCATACTCCGTCAGGCTCTCGTTCTCGATCACTGCCGAGTAGCTCAGATTATCCGCCGTCTGGCCTTTATTCTCCAGACGGATTTCCAGGCTGGCATCTGTTCCAGGATCGGCCCGGTCCACGTACCACTGCTTGGGTGTGGGCTCTATCAGCTCCTGCTCCACCTGGAGGGTGTAGTCGGCATTAACGGACGCATTCTCGCTGTAGACGGCCAGGAGCCACCTTCCCGAAGAGGGACTGTTGATGGCCACCCTCCTGGAGCTGCCTTCCGGCCCTCCCGCATAGTACTCGCTGGTGGGAGATATCAGGAACAGGTCCAGATTGGGGCTGGTATTGACCGAGGTGATACTGGCATTTGTTGAGATGATGCTGGTATTGTTTGACGCGATATTGGTGAGGATGGCGGCAGTGGAATTGGAGGCGGTTTTATTGGAGTCAGTTGAGTTGATGTCTGTCAAATCAGCGTCAATGGAATCTGTTCCCATGCTCCAGTCCAGCCTGGCTTCGATTCCTCCTGCCCCCACTGGCAAATCCAGATAATAGTAATCCCACTGATTCCCGGTCAGGCTTCCGGAGTTCTCTCCCCTTCCCTCGGAGATGGGTAGAGGCTCTGCCACCGTCAGGCCGACGGGAATATTCAGGACAGTCTTCCCGGAGGCGGTTATATCCAGCGATCCGCTGTAGTCGCCTGGATCGGCGTCCTCTGGCACCTCTATGGATGCGGCAAAGACCTGCTGACCGTTGGATGATATGCTATCCGGAAGGGCCTGCAGGCTGACCCAGTCTGCGATCTCCCCCTGAGCGGAGACCGAGAGCCCTTCCCGTTCCCGGTTGCTGAAGAAGACGAACCTGGTATTCCAGTCGCGATCTCCTGGAGCAAGGGCATATAGCTTCTTTTGCGGTCGGTCTGCTCCTGTATCCAGTCCCACATAAACCCCTTCTCCGGAGGGCAGATATGCCCACCTTCCCGGATTCCAGAAGTCCGGCACCACCCCGCTCATCTCATCTCCCAAATCCTGCAGGAGATTGTAGGACTGGAGAGCATCCAGGAGGCCCGTCCCCTGATAGTATGCTTCATAAGGCACTCCGTGGCTGTTGTTGAGCTTGCTCGTTCCCCTGGTCATCGCCGCCTTGACTCCGGCAGGAGTTAGGTCCTCTTTCTCCTGCAAGATAAGGGCAGCCAGGCCGGCAGCAATGGGGGTGGAGAGGCTGGTTCCCGATTCGCGGGCATAATAGGTATCAATATAATCCGGCCCCACCAGTCCTGCAGGCACCGTGGAAATGATATCCGTTCCCGGAGCGACGACATCCGGCTTGATCCTGTCATCCCTGGTCGGCCCGGAACCGGAGAAGCCCGCCATATGACCCTCTGCATCGGTTGAACCCAGAGTGATTACATTCACTCCGTCGCCAGGCGAGTCGATGAGACCCGGAGGGAGCGCCAGGACGATGGGCACAAACAGGAAATATACATCCTTGCCGCTCCCCCCGGTCTGGGAGAGTTCGACCGGAGAGGAGTCTCGAAGCTGACTGGTCGATGCGCCTGCCGTTTGGCTCTCTGTGCTATTGCGGTTGCCCGCAGCCACACAAACCACCACACCCTTATCAGCGGCATTATCTGCCGCCATGGTTATGGGGGGATTGGTCTCTCCCAGGTTTATCCCCCCCAGGCTGAGGCTTAAAACATCAGCGCCATTGTAGATGGCCCACTCGATGCCGGCGATGATATCAGACACCCTGCCGTCGCCATTCTCGTCGATCACCTTGACGTTGATCAGACTCGCTCCGGGGGCGATTCCCGTATACTTTCCCTTCGAGCTGGCACCTGATCCGGCGATGATCCCGGCGATCATTGTGCCGTGGCCCAGGAGATCGTCTGCGGTGATCTCGTTGGCCAGGAAGTTCTTCTCAGCGATCACCTTGCCGATCAGGTCAGGATGGTTCTTATCGATGCCTGAATCGATCACTGCAACGTTGATCCCAGTGCCGTTGATTCCCATATCCCAGAGCCTGTCCGCTTTGATGATCCGGGCGGGAGAGATGTAATCATCCGCAGTAGACGGATCATTCAGATCGGTGTCATTCACATCGGTGTCATTCACATCGGTGTCATTCACATCTTTGGAAGCATTATCATAAACCATGCTGCTGTCAGGCAGGGATGCTTTGTCATCGCCAGGTGCTGATATCTTCGTGGAGTCGTCGAAGTAGATGGCAGATACGCTATCGCTCTCCGCCATCTCCTGGATGGCTCTGGTGCTGGCCTCTCCTGCCAGGCCGGGGATGAGCTGGTAGCTGTACCTGACTGCAAAGCCGGCAGGATCCGGAGCCTCATTCCCCTTCAACATCACAATCACCGGTATCCTTTCCTCTCCTGCGCCATCGAGCATCTCCGCCAGATCTGCATCTATCTTCTGGCTGGCATCAGACGACCCAGCTTCCGCTATCTGCGCTCCGGCCAGGGCCGGGAGAAGCAGGCTCATTGCACAAATTAAAATAAAAATATTTCGATCCATGATCAACCAAACCTATAAATGGTGTGAATCCAGCCCCACCAAGTTTATGTCAGGGCGGTGTAAGTAGATAATGCTAAATAAACCTGTGGTACTTCTTAGGTGAATGATGTTGGACTGGTCGGCCTCCTATCTGCTCTGGATCAGCTTACTATTGCTGCTTGTCTTTGCCCTGACAAAAAAAAGTCTCGCCGCCCTGCCGGGGTGGGCTCTACTGGGCCTGTTCTGGCTCTATCAGCCCGGACACTATCTGGCCACCAATGATTACTTCAATGCCGTCCTCTTTACGGCCGCCGGTCTTGTGTGTTTTTACATGGCGTGGATATTGGGGAGAAAGAGCGGCCCCTCCAAGGCCCAGCTCTGGGCGAGCTATGCCGCTGCAGTCTGCGGATTGGTTTATTTTCCCTTCGCACAGATCGCACCCTTGAGAGAGGCCCTGATAGGATTTACCACATTTTTGACTGTGAATGCCCTTCAGGCTCTTTCCGTTCCGGTGAGCATGCCAGGCTGGAATATCATGACCCTGAACGGCAGGTCGGTGGAGATCGTTCTCGCCTGCACTGCCATTGAGAGCATCGCCCTTTTTGCCGGGCTGATCATATCGGTGGGAGCGCCAGCAGACCGCAAGGCTGCAGCTTTAGTGCTCTCCACTCTCTCTATCTATCTATTGAATATAGTAAGAAACGGATTTGTTATCATGGCCTACGGCTGGAGCTGGTTTGGCAGCGAGAGCTTCGAGGTTGCCCATAATATGATCGCCAAGATCGGGTCTGCTGCTGCTCTGTTGCTCATATCGTATCTGATATTCCTCCTCCTGCCCGAGCTTCTCCTGATCATCGATGAGCTGGTTGCAGACATTAGACATCCCAGAGGAGATACCGCTTGAAGCTGGCCAGAAACTCCCGTCGCTGGATATCGGTGCCCATTATCCTGACTGCAGCCCTGGCCGCTGCCGGGAACTGGTACATATCCGCTGCCGCTCTTATGGGTCTGGTCTTCATGATATTCTTTCACCGGGATCCTGATCGTATGCCCCAAAGCGAGGGCATGCTCTCTCCTGCAGACGGGAGGATCATTCAGGCCACCCCGGAGAAGGTCACAGTATTCATGGGCTTGGGAGATGTGCATGTCAACCGGGCGCCTCTGGATGGGACGATAATCAGCGTGGAGCACAGGAAAGGAACTCATCTACCCGCTTTTCTCAATCGCGCAAGCCAAAACCAGCAGAGCAGGATGAGAATCCAGACCGAAGACGGAGAGATCCAGCTTTGCCAGATCACCGGGACCATTGTCCGAGAGATCGTCTGCTATGTCAGGCCGGGAGATCATGTCCTGCGGGGGGAGAGGATAGGTATGATCCGCTTTGGTTCCCGGGTTGAGACCGGCATTCCCAGGGGATATAAGCTGCAGGTGGCCCTGGGGGACAGCGTCCGGGCTGGGAAGACAGTAATTGCAGTCAAGTGCCAGCCGGGGGATTCGGGTGTTCCGCTGGCATCCGAATCGCCGGGAGCGTCAGTTGAATCAGCAATATCAACCTCTGGAGCAACAGCTTCAGGAGTTTGCGCGGCGTCAGAATCGTCCGGGGTCTCTTCATGAATGTCCTGCGCGCCCTCCGGCCGCCGGACCTGTTCACCATCCTGAATATTGCCCTCGGTTTTGCCGCCATCCTCCTCGTCAGTCGATGGCAATCCCCGGAAATGATAAAGGCCGCAGTTGTTCTGATAATTTTAGCGGCGGTGGCAGACGGCCTGGACGGATTTGTGGCCAGAAGAACCGGATCCGGCCCCCTGGGAGCTAATCTGGATTCCCTGGCCGACCTGGTCTCCTTTGGAGCAGCTCCTGCCTTTCTGGTTGTTGTTGCCTTCCGCCTCCCCCTGTACATCTGGCCGGCAGCGATCTTCTTTCTCGTCTGCGGAGCCATCCGCCTGGCCCGGTTCAATGTATCAGGCAAGAGCGATCGGCTATTCGAGGGTCTGCCCATCCCCGCTGCAGGCATGGCCCTATCCGCCAGCGTCCTCTTGGATCGGCCCGGCCTCACTCTTCCACTAATGCTTGTATTGGCTCTGCTAATGATAAGCACCTTTCCCTATCCCAAGATAAGAGATATGAGAGTTCTCTCTGTACTGGGCCTGCTGGTTATTGCTGCCGCCTGGGCGGTCTTCTTTCAAAGCAACATCATTTATACCGCCATTCTTTTGGGTGCGCTGATAATCATGTATTTACTGAGTCCGGTGGTGATTTCACGCCTACAAAAAGGGAAATAGCCGCCTTTGAGGCAGGAATAAAGCTGGGAGCCCTCTATCATCAGTTCGTGGGCTCGCCGGTGGGAACGAGGACCGCATCCAGCCTGGAGAGGGCCATGCAGGAGAGCATCTCCCTTCAGCCTTACGTCCGCGAGGTCGAGGTGAGGATAAACCGGGATATGATCAAGGAGAACATCTTCGGTTACGGCGAGCTGGAAGGGAAGATGATCCGGGCGCGGGTGAAGATAGAATATGAAGGGGAAGTGGTATCCGCCCGGCTGGAGTACGACCGGGAGAGGTGCTATCCCCTCATGAGACTGGAATAGAGCGTTTCAGTTAGACTGTTTCCGCAGGCTTCATCACTCAAACTCTATTGTGCCCGGTGGTTTGGGTGTCAGATCGTAGACCACCCTGGAGACCGCGGGTATCTCACCGGTGATCCGGCCGGAGATGCTTTTGAGTGCCTCCCAGGGAAGCTCCATCGCCTCTGCAGTCATGGCATCCCGGCTGGAGACTGCCCGAATCGCGACCACATATCCATAGACCCGGTTGTCTCCCTTGACCCCGGTCGCTTTGCCCAGGATGGCAGCAAATGCTTGCCAGGGGTGGAACTCTTCTACCTCTTCCTCCACGATGGCGTTTGCCCGTCTGACCACATCTAATTTGTCGCGGGTGACCTCTCCCACCACCCTGACTGCCAGACCGGGACCGGGAAATGGCATCCTCTCGCTGATCTCCGGTGAGAGATCCAGAGCCCTTGCCACCTGGCGGACCTCGTCCTTGTACAGGTCGCGCAGGGGCTCCACTATGTTCTTGAACTCTATTCGGCTGGGCAGGCCGCCTACATTGTGATGGGCTTTTATGCCCCCGTCCGACTCGATCCTGTCCGGATAGATGGTGCCCTGGATCAGGCAGTCGCCGCCGATCTTGCGCGCCTCCTCCTCGAAGACCCGGATGAAGGTCTCTCCCACCACCATCCTCTTCTCCTCGGGATCGGTGACGCCTCGCAAGGCCTCAAGAAATCGGTCCTGGGCATTGACCCGCACCAGTCCCAGATCCTTGAACAGCTCTTCAATCCGGTCAGACTCGGACTGTCTCATCAAACCGGAGTCCACATAAACCGGTACCAGCCGGTCGCCCAAAGCTCGGTGGGCGAGCATAGCACATACCGAGCTGTCTACACCTCCCGATAAACCGATAATAGCGCGACCCTGGATATCGCGTTTGATCTCTGCAATAGCGTCCTCTATGAAACGCTCCACATTCATGGCCATATTTAGCATGCCCAGCTTTCAGCATTTGAGGCTTACGGTTATGGCATCTATTTTAGCGGTAATCGGCCAAACCGTATAGCTGCGATGATTTCAGATGATCTCAATATGAGAACTACATGAAAAATAAGACTTTAAATTATCAAAACCAGGATATATTGGCGGGATAGGAGAGTGGGATTCACCGTATCCTGCGGGAGGGCTATTCCCTCCAGCCCTCCCTGCGATCCGTTGGCGCTACGCCGATTATTCTCTTTCTTTATATCGCAGTTGCTTTATGCCAATAAGTTGATCCTTTTGCCAGCATGAGCCGGACAATTAACGACATAAGAGAGCGAATCAAGAGCGGGCAGGCAGTGGTCCTCACCCAGCAGGAGATCTCCGAGATGTTTGAGGAGAAAGGAAGGGTGGGACTGAAGGACGTGGATGTCGTCACCACTGCCACCCGAGCGATAATGAGTGGCACCTATGCCGTGCTATCCATACCCCTGGCAGCTCCGGGCTCATTCGTCCGCGCCAGCAGTGCCTGGATCAACGGCGTTCCCGCCTGGCCCGGACCCTGCCCCAATGAAAGGCTCGGAATCATCGATCTGATGGTCTACGGCACCTCGCACAGCATATCCCGGCCGGATTATGGAGGAGGGCACCTCTTCCGGGAGCTGGTGGAGGGAAAGGAGGTCCGGGTACTGGTCGAGGCGGAAAATGAGGATATCGTCGAGCGGGCCATCCGCCTGGAGGAGATCCCCTATGCCCGCATATTCTCCACCCGCAATGCCTTCAAGAACTATGTGGCCTTTGTCAATCCCAGGGGCCTTCCTCTGAAGACCATCTTCAGCCGGCTGGAGTTTCCGCCCCATTTTGCCGCCGCTACCGTCTCGGGGTGCGGCCAGATCAATCCGGTCAAACACGACCCCTACTTGGAGACCATAGGCATTGGAACCCGCATTCTCCTCAACGGCGCTCAGGGGTTTGTGGTGGGAACGGGCACCCGTTCCATGCCCACCAGGCCTAACCTCCTCGGCCTGGCGGATATGCACCAGATGGACCCGCAATACATGGGCGGTTTTGTGACCTCCGCCGGCCCGGAGTGCGTAGGCTCCTGGGCGGTACCAATACCGGTGCTCAATCAGTCCATTCTCAATTCCATATTGCAGCAGGACAGGGATATTCCTCTCACCATAATGGATGTGAATGTCCGCCAGAGGGTAAGCAAGACCACCTACGGGGATGTCTGGGATTCTGTCGACCTGGAGGTTAAATTCGATCCGGAGAGGTGCAGAGGCTGCGCGCTGTGCACCGCAGAACCCAAATGCCCCATGAGGGCGATTGTTGTCGAGGATGGCCGGATTTTGCGCGATAGAGGGTTGTGCTTCAACTGCGGCCTGTGCGTCTCCCAATGTAGCGGCGGGGCATTTCAGGCCAGGCTGGGGGCCATCCGCCTGGGGGATAGGTCTATTCCCATCCAACTCCGCCAGTCGGATAGAGCAAGGGCAATAGAGCTGGCAGGGAGGCTCAAAGAAGAGATTCTGAACGGCTCTTTCCGGCTGACCGAGATGGTGGAAAGACTCTGAGGGAAAATTCGCCACATCTAAATATCTTTGGCGCATAATTAACGATTATGACCGATTATTTTGAGGCGATTGTTGTTGGCTCGGGATTTGGAGGCACGATTCTCGCTCTCTCCCTGGCAAACAAGTTCGAGGCTGACAATAATAAAGATCAGACCGACAAGAGGGTCTGTCTATTAGAACGAGGACAATGGTGGCTCTCTCATGAGATGAGCTTTTCTCCCAGAGCAGGCAGAAGAAAGCCACCAAACCTGCGTGAATACCTGGAAGATAACGGCAGGCCCTATCATTTCTGGCCCCATCCGGATACCGTCTCCGGCATTCTCGAACTCCTATCCACAGACAGAACCATCTCCAAAGAAGGGCTTTTCGACTATAAGGTTCTGGGCAATGTGCATTCAATACAGGCAAGCGGCGTGGGTGGAGGATCATTAGTATACTCCAATGTCACCCTGGCGCCAGCCAGCAGCGTCTTCGCGAGCTGGCCCACCCAGTTCGAAGGAAAAAAGCTGGAAGAATATTTCGATCTGGTCAACCAATTCCTGGTCGTGAACAGGATAACCGCTAATGCCGGCCTGAGCAATAACATGCTGGAGAAGACAAAAGCATTTCAGGATGCCGGTCAGGCCCTGATCGACCGGGGAAATACCGATATAACCAATGTCAGGATCGAGGAAGGGAGGCTGATAGGGGACTTCGACCTGAACCTCTCTATAACCAACATTCCGGCAGGCTTATTCGATGGTCCGACTCCGCCCGAGGCTGAGCTCAAAAGGCTGCTGAAAATGCAGGAAAACGTATGCCAGAGGCAGGGAAGATGCGTTCTTGGGTGTGTTCCCAATGCCAGGCATACCTTCAGCCACCAGCTATACAATGCCATCAATCCCAGGCCGCCGAAAAAGCCAAAGCCAATGGATATCCGGGAGCTCTGTGAGGTCTATGATATCGAATTCGATGAGGGAGAAGAATACAGGTATAAGATAAAATACTTCCAGTATGACTCCAGGACTGATACAAGGACGGAGAAATCCCTGTCTGCGAAGTCATTGATTATCGCCGCCGGCTCATTGGGCTCAACAGAGCTGCTGCTTAAGTGCTCTGCCAGAGGCAGCCTGAAATTGAGCAACGCATTGGGAACGAAGTTCGTTACAAATGGTGATATCTTCGGATTCATGACCCTGGAGCACAGAACAATAGATGTGACCCGGGGTCCGATAAATACATCATATGTATCATTCAAGACCGAGGGGAACGATTTTGCATTTGCCATTGAGGATACCACCCTCCCCAAGATGGTAGCGCCCCTTGTTGCCACCCTGATGGAGCTGGTCGCTCATGGCGCAAAGGAGGCAGATCTGAGCCAACTGGAGGACCTTATCAAAGACCTGAATATGCTCTTCAAGTTCGGCGTCCTGGGCATCCTGGCGGGAGGGATGTCAACGACATCGCTGGTCCGGCTGTTTACAAAGATCTGGAACAATCCGTCTGCCAGAAAGGTGCTGGTGGAAATCCTCAAGACCGGCACTTCAAGAGATGAGTCGATACGAAAATTCATGGAGACAGTCTTGAGCTGGGTCTCAACCGACCGTACCGATCCATTTGCCTCTCCTGAAGAGCGCATCTCCAGATTCTATGCTTTTTCTGGAATGGGCCGAGGGGAAAAACCAGGAGTCTTGAAGCTTAAACCCAACTGGAGGAAGCTGGAAGCGGAGGATGATCCAGGGGAGAAGATATATGTGAACTGGCCTGCTGCAGAAAATAGCCCAATTCTCAAGAACACTGTGGTGGGAATGAGACAGCTGGCGGGAGAGATGGATGCAGGGGGCAGCAAAAGGATTTACACTCCCTTCTGGGACTTCAAGGATCCCAGGAACAGCACGTCAGTGATTCTTCATCCTCTTGGAGGATGTCCTATGGGCGCAGATGTGGATGAAGGAGTGGTAGATAGCTATGGCCAGGTTTTCTGGAGAGACGGCACGACAGACAAAACCAAAATATATCCGGGATTGTATGTCATCGACGGATCAGTTATGCCTGAGGCGCCGGGAGTGAATCCCACCATGCTTATAGCCGCATTTGCCTATAGAGCAGCAGAGAAGATTGTGGGATCCGA
>JAXDAR010000042.1:0-7041 GCA_034679645.1 Methanothrix sp.
CATTATCCCACCTCGCTCTTTACGATGGGGCCATCGATTCATTTGACAGGGCCATCCAGATCGATCCTCTGGATGCAAAATCATGGACTGGCAAGGGCGTTGCTCTTTATCAGTTGGGAGACTACTCGCAAGCGATGGAATCTCTAAAAACGGCCATTCAGATCGATGAACGATCATCCAAGGCCTGGAATTACATTGGAAACATCCAGGACGATATGGGAGGACACGATGAAGCGATTGAGAGCTACAACAGGTCCCTGCAAATCGATCCACAGGATCCTGAGACGTGGTACGATAAAGCATTGGCTCTGCACAAACTGGCCAGATACGATGAAGCCCTAAAGCACCTGGACAAGGCCCTGGAGCTGAATCCGAACTATATGAAAGCCATAGCCCAGAAAGGAGCAACTCTGGCGATCACAGGAGATTATGAAGAGGCGCTAAAATACCTCGACCGGACCATTGAACTGGATCCAGATTATTTTGAAGCCTGGTACAACAAGGGTGCGGTTCTGAAGATGCTGGGCCGGGATAAGGAGGCAGAAGAGGCTTTTGCCAGGGCAAAGGAGCTGATGGCCAAGTAAAGCAGCGTTATTGAGGATATCAAAATGGGGAAAATAAGAGTGGGTGCGTATTACTTCTCGCACCACGGCCCATCATTTAGCATCCAGTGGTCCATGTCCGTGGCAGCGATCTTGCCCGCACCCATGGCGCTGATTACCGTCGCTCCTCCGGAGGTGATGTCGCCGCCTGCCCACACCCCAACCATTGTGGTCCTTCCCCTCTCATCCACCACAATAGTTCCCCATTTGGTGGTCTTCAATTGAGGGGTGCTGGAGGCGATGAGGGGATTAGGCACCGTTCCCACGGCGATGACCACAATATCCACGTCCTCTATGCGTTCTGAGCCCTTCTTCACTCTGGGGCTTCTCCTGCCGGAGGCATCGGGCTCGCCCAGCTCCATCTCGACCACCTCCATCGACCTGACCATCCCCCGGTGGTCGCCCAAAAACCGGGTGGGGTTTGTGAGGAAATCGAAGATCACCCCTTCCTCCATGGCGTTTTCCACCTCCTCTTTTCTGGCCGGCATCTCCTCACGGGAGCGGCGGTAGACGACGTGCACCTCCTCTGCTCCCAGGCGCACTGCCGATCGGGCGGCGTCCATGGCCACGTTTCCTCCTCCGACCACTGCTACCTTGCGCCCCTTCTTGATCGGGGTGTCGTAGTCCGGGAACTTGTAAGCCTTCATCAGGTTGACCCGGGTGAGATACTCATTGGCGGAATAGACCCCGCTCAGGTTCTCGCCGGGAACATTGAGAAATCGCGGCGCACCTGCTCCGATCCCCAGGAATATGGCATCGAATTCCCCATCCAATAACTCCTGCAGCTGCACCTGCCTGCCCACCACTGAATCCAGCTCCAGCTCCACCCCCAGGGATTTGACGTACTCGATCTCCGCCCGGACGATGGCCTTTGGCAGGCGGAACTCTGGAATGCCGTAGACCAGCACCCCACCGCCGTCATGCAGGGCCTCGAAGATGGTGACCTTATGTCCCATTCTGGCCAGATCGGCGGCGCAGGTGAGGCCGGCAGGACCCGAGCCCACCACCGCGGCGCTCTTGCCTGTAGGAGGAAGCATCTCGCAGGGCGGGCATTTTTTCGTCTCCTGCTCCCAGTCGGCCACATAGCGCTCCAGCCGGCCTATGGCTATGGGCGCGCCCTTCTTGGTCAGGACGCAGCGGCTCTCGCACTGCACCTCCTGGGGGCAGACCCGGCCGCAAATACCTGGAAGGCTGTTCTTTCTCTTCAGGGAAAGGGCCGCTCCGGGCATGTCGCCTTCTCTCAGCTTAAGGATGAATTCGGGAATCTCCACCCCAACTGGACAGCCTTCAACGCATTTGGGTTTCTTGCATTGGATACACCTGTACGCCTCTAGAGCCGCCTGCTCTGCACTGTATCCCAAAGCAACCTCCTGAAAGTTGCCCTTCCTCTTCTCTGGAGATTGCTTGGGCATCTCCACCCGGTTCAAATTCAACTTGTCTGCCATCTCTTTCACACCGCGCCTCAGAGGCTATGATCTCTTAGCGCTGATCTTCTCTGTGCTATATAAAAAAGATTTTCCTTTCAGAGCGACCTGATCAGAGCAACCTACTAATACAATTAATCTGCATCATTGGTCTCGTGCCGTGTTGCCGAATAAAGTTCAAGGAGGCTAGATGTACGAGATAGTAACCAAGGAGACGGTAGCTCCCAATATCATCCATATGAAGTTCAAAGCGCCCAAGATTGCCGGCAGCGCAAAGCCCGGTCAGTTTGTGATCATCAGGGCGGACGAGAAAGGAGAGAGGATCCCCATGGGCCTTGCCGGCTGGGACGAAAAGGAGGGCACCATAGATATCGTCTTTTACGTTCTGGGAACCAGCACCGCCAAGCTGTCCACCCTGTGCGAAGGTGATTCAGTGGCCAACATCGCCGGACCCCTGGGCAAGCCCACGGAGATCGAGAACTTCGGCCGGGTGATATGCGCCTGCGGCTGCTTTGGAGCCGGGCCCTCGCTGCCATTGATCAAAGCCCTGAAGGAGAAGGGGAACACAGTGATCACAGTTATAGAGGGCCGGGGCCCTGATTTCGTCTTCTGGACCGATAAGCTGGGCGAGCACAGCGATGAGCTTCACGTGGTGACAGGCTGCGGCAAGACCGCCTGGGCCAATGACTTCATCGAGCAGGAGCTAGCAGAGGGCAAGAAGATCGACAGGATATTCGTGCACGGCTGTCCTTTTATGATGAAGGTCTCTTCCGACGCTTCCCGGGCGACAGGGGTGGAGACGATTGTCAGCCTGACCCCGATCATGGTGGATGGAACGGGGATGTGCGGGGCCTGCCGGGTGGAGGTAGCAGGGGAGACCAAGTTCGCCTGCGTGGACGGACCGGAGTTCCCCGGGCATGCTGTCAACTGGGATGGACTGGTCCTGAGGCTGCGCCAGTTGATACCGGAGGAGGACAAGTCCTTCAACATCTGGGAGAGGGAGAACTGGCATAAGCTCATGGACTGCCGGCACAGGAAGAGCCTCAATCCGGCCAAGAGGATGAACGTCGAGGAGATCGAGCACAGCGAGGCCAACTGCAAGCTGGCGGGGATCTAAATAATTATCTAATCATTTTTTTAAATCGCGCTATTTACATGCCTCTCTTCTCCTCCATAAGCAGGAAGACTGTGCATTGCATAAGCCCAAAATATAGATTAGTTTATATATCATCAATGCATTATTTATCTTCTTTTCTTAACATTGCCTGTGGGCCAGCTACGCAATGCCTATTTTCTCCTTTATAGCCTTGATGTCGCTCTCCATTCTCCTCTTCCAATCGATATCGAGAATTTCATCCGATCGAAGCTCTCTTACCCCATCGGCTATCGCAGGAATTGCCCGTGTGTTTTCCTCTGTCTTTCTGCTTGTTTCTTCAATCCCTCCAATCTTCTCCTCCGTCCTTCTGCTTATCTCCTCAATTCCTCCAATCTTCTCCTCTGTCCTCCGCGTGGTTTCATCTATCCTGCGTGTCGAGTCCCTGATTTCCAGCATTGTCGGAATTGCCTTTAGCATCTGCATGGCGGTGAGAACCTGGGAGTATTCGGCCATTCGCATGACATCGCCATCGTAATTGGAGAATATGATGCTGGAAACCTCTGCTCCGGAGGGCTTTTTGGCTTCTGCATACTCCTTGAATGCTTCAACCTGGCTCTCCTTGCCATCAATCACGATATCTATCACCTGATTCTTGCCGTCGATCAGGTTGTTGGCATCGAATCCCGGCAGGCGCAGGCCCATAGCTCCGCCCAACAGGAAATACCTGTAACCCACATCGTGCACCCTGGGTCCGGTGATGGTAATCCTGAGCTTCATCAGGGAGATATTAGGTCTGTTCTGCATTATAAGCTCTGCTCTTCAAGATAATCTATAGTCTCATTGCATGGGCACAGAGCCTGGCCAGCCTTAAGGGACCTGCTCTCCGGATAGATGAAGTGCCCTGCGGGAGAAAGCTCGCACCCGTATGTACGATCTTACCAGGATTGGCTTTGATCGTGAGCCTGGTCGGAAGACTCCGAAATGTTTTTATCTGTATAATACTTAAATATGTATATTACTGCAGTGCTTACATGCTCTTTCAATTCAAATAAAATAACGAGGAAATGCCATGCCCTCTGAAGCCAATAAGCCGGTCATATTCCTGGCATTCGCAAATGAGCGCGATAATCCGGCCAGGTATCTGCGCAGCCTGCCGGATGAGAGGCGCAACATTCGGCAAGCCCTCGATACAGCCGAGAGGAATGGCTTATGCGAGGTGGTCGAGCGCCCCGATGCCACGCTGGGGGATATACTGGATGTATTTCAGGATCCCCGATATCACAACAGGATTGCGATATTGCATTATGGAGGCCATGCCAATGGCTATCAGCTCTTGCTGGAATCCAAAGAGGGCTCGGGCAAAGCGGCCCATGCCGGAGGTCTGGCGGCATTCCTCGGCCAGCAGACCGGCCTGCGGACCGGCCTGCAGCTGGTATTTCTCAATGGCTGTGCCACCCAGAACCAGGTGCAGGGATTGGTAGATGCCAGGGTCTCCCTGGTCATAGCCACCTCCCAGGCCATAGACGATAAGGTGGCAACGGAATTCGCCAGCCGCTTCTACAGGGGCCTGGCCGGAGGATCCAGTATCAAGAGGGCTTACAACGAGGCCATAGCCTCGATTAAGGCTGATTATGATAATAATCCACGAAACCTGTACTCATCTGAGAGAAGCTCCGAGGATGCAGCGGAAGATCGCCATCCCCAGGACCGCCAAATGCCTGGCAGAGGATACGCAGGTCACTTCTGCATGGATATGTGCGGCGGCCTGGTTGAAGAAACCGGCATCCGTAGTGCCCACAATGGGGACGATGCCGTCACCCAGACCGAACAGGACGAGCCCTCCCGAAATCTGTATCTCGCCAAGAGAAGGGCTGATGATCTCATTGAAGAACGCTGGCCCTGGCTGCTATATCCGGAATCCGGGGCAGAATTGGCTGCTGGATGGAATCTGCCCGAGACAGCAGAAAATCCTCTCTTTGGCCTGCCGGGAATCCCCGAAGGGGACCTGCCGCCAAGCCCCTTCCGCCACCTGAGCTGGTTTGCCAGGGAGCATGCGGAGGTCTTCTTCGGCCGGGGGTATGAGATCCGGGATTTATACCAGAGAGTGACAGATGGCAGCTCTGCTCCCATCATCCTCTTTTACGGCCAGTCTGGTGTGGGCAAATCCTCTGTTCTGGCTGCGGGCCTGATTCCGCGGCTGGAAAAGAGCCATGAGGTTCATTATCTCCGCCGGGACGGCAAAAAGGGCCTGCTGGGAACGCTGAATGAGGCGCTTCCTTCAAAAGAAGGCATGAGCATTGCCGAATCCTGGCTGGCTCAAGAGGGCAAGACTGCAAAGCCCTTGATCATCATCCTGGACCAGGTCGAGGAGGCATTCACCCGGCCCAATCCCGATCTGCCTCGTGAGCGAGAAGACTTCTGGGATGCTCTGCAGGCTATCTTCAGCGATCCGGTTCATCGGCCCCAGGGAAAGCTCATCCTTGGCTTTCGCAAAGAGTGGCTGGCGGAGATAGAAAAGCAGCTCCTGGAGAGGAAGACCCCATTTTCCCGTCTCCTCCTGGAACGGCTGACAAAGAGGGGAATCATAGAATCGGTTAACGGACCAGCAAAGAGCGAGAGGCTGCGGCAGAGTTATGGCCTTGCGGTCGAGGATGGCCTGGCGGAGATCATCGCCGATGACCTGCAAGAGGACCGGGAATCAGCCATTGCTCCAACTATGCAGGTCCTGCTCACCAAGATGTGGGAGGCGGCAAAAGATAAGGACCACGAGCATCCTCTCTTCGACCAGGACCTCTATCAGAGCATGAAGAAAAAGGGAATTCTGCTGCAAGATTTCCTAGATCAGCAGCTTGATTCTTTAAAAGAGTGGAATTCAGAAATAGTGAATTCTGGACTGGCTCTGGATGTGCTGGCTTTCCACACCACGCCTCTGGGAACTGCTGAGGTGCAGACGGTGGAAGAGCTTGAGAAGAACTATCGTCACCAAAGCCAGGTGGTAAATCACCTGATTCAGCAATGTGTAGACCTATACCTGCTGGAAAGGCTAAGCAAAGCTAAAGCGACTCGCTTATCACATGATACCCTGGCTCCATTGGTACGGAAGCTCTTCAATGCCTCGGATAAGCCCGGCCAGAGGGCAAAGCGCATCCTTGAGAGCCGATCCGTGGACTGGAAAGACGATAAATGGGGAATTCCTCTTGATGAATCGGACCTTGATCTGGTGGAACGAGGCAAAGATGGGATGCGAACCTGGGAGACGGCAGAAGAAAGGCTGATGATGGCCAGCCGGAAGGAGAGAGAGAAGAAAAGACGGAATAGACAGATTCAATGGGCTTTGGCCGCATTAGCGATAATCATCTTTGCAGCATGGTTTAATCAGATGATCCAGGAGAATGAAAAGGAAGATGTGAGGTTGGCACGTAATCTGTTTCGTGAATCAACGGAATTTAAATCTGCTTCGGCGAGCGATTATTCGATTAAGATCCTGCTTACCGTGGAATCGCTGCGCCATGAGTGGACGCGAGAAAGAGAATATGCCTTGCGCAGAAGCATAGCACTAATGGAGCATCCGTTGGCTCTATTGGATCACAACTCTTCGGTTAGCGCCGTGGCCTTCAGTCCTGACGGTACAAAAGTCCTGACGGGCAGCGATGACGGCACGGCCCGCCTCTGGGATGTCTCAAGTGGCCAAGAGGTCCACAAACTGGATCACGATGGCCCTGTGTGGGCCGTGGCCTTCAGCCCCGACGGTACAAGAGTCCTGACGGGCAGCGATGACGGCACGGCCCGCCTCTGGGATGTCTCAAGCGGCCAGGAGGTCCACAAACTGGATCACGATGGCCCTGTGTGGGCCGTGGCCTTCAGCCCCGACGGTACAAAAGTCCTGACGGGTAGCGATGACAACACTTCCCGCCTCTGG
>JAXDAR010000043.1:0-5915 GCA_034679645.1 Methanothrix sp.
AAAGCATTCCTCACTACCCGTGTGGGCGACGTCATGTTCCTGGCGGCCATTATTGTCCTTTACAACAATCTGGTCAATCTGAACCTCACCCTCAACCCAGGAGAGTATCTGCTGCAGTTCCCGGTGATCTATGCTCATATCGCCGAGATACCGCCAGATCAGCTGACGCTTATCGCTCTCGGCCTTCTGGGCGGTGCAGTGGGTAAATCAGGTCAGTTCCCCCTGCATGTCTGGCTTCCCGACGCCATGGAGGGTCCAACCACCGTCTCCGCCATGATCCATGCGGCAACGATGGTTACCGCCGGTGTCTTCCTGGTGGCCAGGATGTTCCCCTTATTCTATGCCGCACCACACGGCCTGACCGCAGTGGCGGCAGTGGGAGCGTTCACTGCTCTGTTCGCAGCCACCATGGGCCTGACAGCATTTGATATCAAGAGGGTTCTGGCATTCTCCACCGTTTCTCAGCTCGGTTTCATGATGGCGGGTCTTGGTGTGGGCGCAGCATTGGGAGCAGCTGCGGTGGGCGTTTCCATGTTCCACCTCATCGGCCACTCATTCTTCAAGGCCCTGCTCTTCCTCTGTGCCGGCTCAGTCATCCACGCCGTCAATACCAACGATATGCGTGAGATGGGCGGTGTTGGGAAGTACATGAGGTGGACCATGTATACCATGCTCATAGGCTCATTATCCCTAGCAGGATTCCCGTTCTTCACGGGATTCTATACCAAGGATGAGATCATCATGTTCGCCTATGAGTACGGTGTGGCGATCAACTTCCTGCCCTACATCTTCCTAGTAGTGGCAGCAGTGCTGACTGCAATATACACCTTCAGAATGTGGTTCTCTGTCTTCACGGGGAAGGAGAGATCCAACTATGGAAAGCATGAGTCCCCCTGGGTGATGCTCGGGCCCCTGGTGATCTTAGCAATCTTCGCCCTGGGATTCGGCATGCCAACTCAGCATGCATTCTACAACTATCTGGACTCAAATTTCAACCACTATGAGCTGGACTTTGAAGAACTGGGTATGATTGGCGGGCATGTGCTTGAAGAGCATGGTGCTGCTGCCGAAGAAGGAGAGCAAGCCTCTGCGGAAGAAGAGCATGGTGCAGAAAGCGAAGGAGAGGGTCATGCACTGCCTTTGCATATCCAGATACTGCCGATCTTCATAGCAATAGGCGGCATTCTCATTGCAGCCCTGTTCTACTGGGACCGGACGAAGAAGTTCGACCCCAGCCAGGTTACCGGGGACAAAGACCCGATCAGAAAATTGCTGCTTAAAGGCTACTACCAGCATGAGATCATGACCGGCTGGATATGTGAGGGCATAGTCTACGGCACAGCCCTGATCTGCAATATGATCGACATCAAGATCGTAGACGGCTGGCTCAATTGGCTGAGTGCCTGGGTTATGGGCTTCGCCGGTCACGTAAGAAAGGTTCAGACGGGCGTGGTGCAAAACTACGTCACCGCTTTGATGATAGGAATAGTGGTGCTGGTGATTGCAATTGCTGCAATCAGGTATGCAATGGAGGTGGGCCTGGTATGATCTCAAACGCGCTCTCATTGATGATACTCATTCCCTTGCTGGGAGCAGTAGTATCCTTCTTTGTGGGAACACGGGCCAAATTCGTGGCATTGATCGCCTCGCTTGCACCTCTGTGGTTATCCCTGCAAATGTACATGGAGTTCGATAAGAGCTCAACTATGATGCAGTTCGTGGAGAGCTACGACTGGGTTCCCTCCATCGGCGTCAAATATACTTTAGGCGTCGATGGCATAGGATTCCCGCTGGTTCTTCTCTCCACCATAGTCACCGTACTGGTGATAATATACTCCTGGGGAGAGACAAAGAAGCCCAATCAGTACTTCGCCCTGCTTCTCTTAAATGAGGTGGGAGTACTGGGAGTGTTCACCGCACTGGACTTCTTCCTGTTCTACATCTTCTGGGAGATAGTGCTCATCCCCATGTTCTTCCTGATCGGATCATGGGGCGGACCGAGAAAGGACTATGCAGCAATCAAGTTCTTCATCTACACTCACGTGGCCAGCCTGGTGATGCTCCTGGCGATATTTGCTCTGTACTTCACCTACCAGCTGCCGGATGGATCGAGGACCTTTGATATGCTGACCCTCCTGAAGGCCACCCAGAATCCGGATATATTCCCGCCAGCTCTGCTGAACATCATCTTCGCAGGACTGCTGCTCGGATTCCTGGTTAAGATGCCTGCCTTTCCCTTCCATACCTGGCTGCCGGACGCTCACGTCGAGGCGCCTACGGCAGGATCAGTGGTGCTTGCCGCACTGCTCTTGAAGATGGGCGGGTACGGCCTGTTCAGGATCATAGTGCCCATGCTGCCCAGCGTTGACAGGATCTTTGTGACCATAATCGCCATCATTGCCGTGCTCTCCATCGTCTACGGAGCATTGCTGGCCCTGGCACAAAAGGACATCAAGAAGCTGGTGGCCTACTCGTCCGTGAGCCATATGGGATTCGTAACCCTAGGAGCAGTGGCCCTGGTGCCGTTATCCATCCAGGGTGCCATGTTCCAGCAGTTCTCACACGGCATAATAACGTGCGTCCTCTTCATGTCCGCCGGCACCATTCAGCACGTTGTCGGCACCAGAATCATCGCCGACCTGGGAGGACTGGCTGACCGGATGCCCAAGTTCGCTGTCATCATGATGGCTGGCTTCATGGCCTCCCTGGGTCTGCCGGGAATGAGCGGATTTGTGGCCGAGTTCATGACCCTGACCGGCTCATACGCCACCCTTCCCACATACGTCATGATCGTGGTCTTCCTCAGCATAGTGATCACTGCCGCCTATCATCTCTGGGCCATGCAGAAGGCCATGTTCGGACCGATTCTGAGAAAGTATATGGATGTCCATGATCCGCATGCCTATGAGCTGTTCGCTATGAGCATGATTATCCTGCTCACTCTGCTCTTCGGCCTGCAGCCCGGTCTTATGACCGATATGATGGGCACAGCAGCGAATCAGTTGGCTAGTACCGATCCGGTTATAACCTTAGCCCAAATGGGGGTGATCTGAAGTGGACTTTTATCACTACGCACCCCTGTGGGGAGAGGCGTTATTGACCGCTCTGGCAGTGCTAATCCTGCTGCTTGGAGCCATGATGAAGAACGGTGGAAAGCTTCCGGGCTATCTCAGCTTGGCCGGGCTGGTTGCAGCCCTGGGGCTGGTGGCGAGCAATCTCTTTATTGCCCCCACCCTGTTCTTCTTTGATACCATATCAGTTGACCCCCTGTCCCAGTTCTTCAAGGCGGTCTTCCTGATTGTGTCCTTGCTGGTAGTGATAGCATCGCTATCCAGGTACACCGGAAAGGGTGCAGACGAGTTCTTCGCTCTGCTTCTCCTGGCCACTGTGGGCATGATGATCGTCTCCAGCTCCGTAGATCTGGTGACCCTGTTCGTGGGCTTCGAGCTGGCCAGCCTGTCCACCTATGCCATGGCGGCATTTGATAAGACGAAGAAGAACCTGGAGGCGGCCATGAAGTACTTCATCTATGGCTCTGTCTCCTCAGCGTTCATGCTCTTTGGCTTCTCATTGCTCTATGGCATGACCGGGTCGACCAACCTGGCTGACGTGGCTGCTGCCTCCATAGAATCCTTTGGAGCGGCAACGCTGGTGGCACTGCTCTTCGTCATTGCCGGATTTGCCTTCAAGATGGCTCTGGTGCCCTTCCATATGTGGGCACCCGATACCTACGAGGGAGCACCGGCCCTGGTTTCGGCGCTGCTCGCTGCCGGCTCGAAGAAGATGGGATTTGCCGCCGCCTTCAGGGTTCTCCTGATTGCCATGGTGGCCATGAGGATGGAGTGGTATCTGGCCTTTGCCATACTAGCAGCGGTGACCATGACCCTCGGAAACCTGGCTGCCTGCTGGCAGAACAATGTCAGGCGCATACTGGCATACTCATCCATCGCCCAGGCGGGCTACATCGCCATCGCCTTTGTGGTGGTGGGCGCAGCCTACGGCAATGCCCCGGTGAACGTCCTGAACCTGGGAATGTTCCCTGCGGATCAACTGGGAATTGCTGGAGCCCTGCTCCTGATCCTCGGTCATGCCCTGATGAAGACCGGAGCTTTCATCGGCTCGGCTCAGGTGGCCTCGATGGTCTCCAAAAGCGACTCTGAGGATCCGGATGACATATCCAACTATGCCGGTCTCTCAAGCAGGGCGCCGGTAACGGCGTTTTGCATGCTGATCTTCATGTTCGCCCTGGCAGGAATTCCGCCCACGGCAGGATACATCGGCAAGTTCGTGCTCTTCAGCTCCGCCATCTACTCCGGCCTGGTCTGGCTGGCAGTTTTAGCCATACTGAACAGCGCTCTGTCCCTGGTGTACTACCTGAGGATCATCAGCTACATGTATCTGAAGGAGCCCGCCGGACCGAAGATCGCCGAGTCGAAGGGATATATGGCCGCTCTGGTCTTGACCATGCTGGGAGTGGTCTATATCGGTGTCTTCCCAGATCAGTTCATCAACTGGGCACTGCAGGCAGCAACAGTACTGCTGCCTCAGTAAACTTTTTTTGCTCTTCGCTAAATTTTGTGCGTCATATATTGCAGAGATTGTCCTTTGTGCCTCTGTGACTTGCTATGAAAATGATTCGATTATCGCTATCTAGAGACCATTTTCACTCTTCGGGTGCGTTTCCCTTACCTGCCTGGTAAAAAAGGAATCATGCTGTTTTGTGGTGAGGTATGTGCAACCTGATTTCACTACCTAAGACACAAAAGGAACAAAGACGAGTGAGAAATAGTTGCCTCGGCTTTCCATGGGAAACAGCGAGGAGCCCCAACTTTTTTATGCCTTGAAAATAGAGTGGAGGGCATGCCCAGTCGCTGCTTTATCAAATCATTGCTTGTTATGATATTTATTTGCTCTGCCAGCCTTATTCCAGCAAGTGCCCAGAATTCGAAAATCACTGTCGAGCAGGGAGAGAGCATTCAAGAAGCTATCCACCAGGCAAGCCCCGGTGATATCATTGAAGTTGAAAGCGGAGACTACGAAGAATACATAGGAATCAATGAATCCCTCGTGGTCACCGGCCTGGACACGGGATCTGGGCTGCCATCGATTGAAGGTGCCATCTTATCTGCTGATCATTCTCAATTGAGTGGTTTCAAGGTCCGCAGTGGAACCTTGTTCGGAATTGCGCTTACTTCAAATTTCAGCGTCATATCAAATAATGATGTGCAGGGTTGTATGGGTGGCATCTTTCTCAATAAGGCTCACGGCAATCTGATTCATAATAATAGTGTTAAAGTGGCATGTGATGGCTTATCAGGCCTCTTGAGCGGATCGTTCTCGCTGGGAGGAGGAGATGGCATACAATTGCTTCACTGCTATGACAATATCATCCGCGACAACACCATAGAGGATGGATTTATTGGCATTTATCTGGATACATCAAAGGACAATTTAGTGGAGAGAAATAAAATAATGGGCAGCACAAACGGCATTGGACTCTTATCCGCAGTAGGAAATGCCATTTTGGACAATACCGTTCAAAAGGTTAGCACCCATGGGATCGATCTGCTCAAATTCAGCAATGATAGCATCGTTAAGGGCAATTTGGTTGAAGACTGCGAGGATGTCGGCATCAATGTGCAGGACTCCAGCAACAATACCATATATCTGAACAGGTTCCAAAACCATAAGAATGCGCAGTCCAAGGACGTCCGCTCCACCGGATCTTTTAGTCTGTGGCATTCTCCTGAATCAATAACAATTCAAGATGGCGATCAAACCATCAGAAGCTATGTGGGCAATTACTGGTCGGACTATCGAGGAAAGGACCTGAACGGCGATGGAATTGGGGATGACCCATACGTATTTGATGGTGGACAGGATGAATATCCATTTACTCATGTGGATATTAAAGT
>JAXDAR010000044.1:0-14727 GCA_034679645.1 Methanothrix sp.
ATCGTTGCGGTAGCTTTTCTGCTGGAATTTCCTGCGAGACATTATCCATCGGATGATCGTTCCGCAGGTTAATGCTTTATTTTTGCAGCGCGTTTAACTTATTATGGCCCGAGATCTGAATGAACGAGATATAGAGATTCTGAGAAAGCTGGCACCGGAACTGGAGGAGATGGAACGGCATGGTATGGTTATCGAGTACATGAATATCCTTCCGCCGGTGGCCAATCATCACTCCCGCGGACTGGCGGACTTTGAGCAGCGGCTGAAAAAGCTGTCTATTGATGACATGAAATACCTTGCAGACCTTATATTTAGTGGAAAGGAAGGCTTAAGCTGTCTTGAACCGGACTACGCTGAGGTCTTCTCCACCATTGCCGGTCAGAGGCTCTCTGACGAAGTGGCAGATAGGATTCGAGAGGCCTATGAATCTGCAGAGGGGTGCGGAGCATAATCAACATAATCGATTGCGGTGAGGGCGGCCTGCCGGTGATATTTGTCCATTCCCTGGGCGGAAATGCCCGGCAGTGGTCGTTGCAGACCGAGCACCTCCGGAAGAGGAGAAGGGCAGTGGCCTTCGACCTGCCGGGGCATGGACGGTCCGATCTGCCTTCCTCCGGAGACTTCAGGGTGGAGTCTTTAGCGGAGGATATAGGCGCTGTGGCCAGGTCCCAGGACCTCGATCAGTTCGTCCTGGTGGGGCACAGCCTTGGAGGTTCGATCTCTATCGCCTATGCCGGAGAGCATCCCGGTAGAGTCAGAGGGCTGTTGCTTGTCGATCCCTCCGGGGACGGGAGGGTATTGCCCAGGGAGATGATAGATCCCTTCCTGGCTGCGCTGCAGTCCGCTGACTATTCCCGCACCATTGGGGATTACTGGAGGACATTGCTGGTGGGCTCGGGCAAGGAGGTGACAGAGAGGGTGATGAGAGATCTGTATGCCACTCCTGCGGATGTGGTGGCGGCAGCATTCAGGGATAGTCTCTCATTCGATCCGGTATCCATGCTCCAGCGATATCCCGGTCCAAAGCTCTCGGTTATCAGCCACCTCAATGATGCCCCCTACAGCCTTCATAATCTCGTCTCTGACCTGCCTTTCATAAAGATTTCAGGCACCGGGCACTGGCTGCAGATGGACCGGCCGGAGGAGTTCAACCGCATTATGGATGAGTTCCTCGCATCACTGGACAAAGGAGAAAATAGCGTTGGAGGCCGGGGGAGATGACGACCTTCGGCTTCATCGGCACCGGTCACCTGGGGAGCATGCTGGTGGATTCATTCGTCCGCGGGGGAGCGATCAAGGGAGGGGAGATCTGGGTGAGCAATCGCAGCCAGGATAAGGCGCAAAAGCTGGCGGATGAGCTGGGGGTGCGGGCAGCAGACAACCTGGAGATAGCGGAAAGGTCGGATGTCATATTCCTTTGCGTGCGGCCCATGGATCTGGAGGGAGTGATATCTGAAATTCACGAGCTTCTCACCCCGGACAAATTGATCGTATCGGTGGCAGTGGACTTTACCCTCTCCCGGATGCAAAAGCTTTGCTCTGCCAGGACTGCCCGCGCCATTCCCAGCGTCACCAGCATAAAGGGTCTGGGGGTCACCCTTCTCGTCCTGGGCGATGCTGCCTCAGAGGACGATCGATCTCTGCTCCTTGATCTATTCCGGTCCATAGGCTGGCCGGTGGAGGTGGCAGAGGAGCAGCTGGAGGTTATATCCGATCTCACCAGCTGCGCGCCCGCGTACATCGCCGCCATCCTCAGTGAGTTCGCCCTGGAAGCCTCTCGCCGGGGCGCTGGGGTGGAGCGTGATCTGGCTGAGGATTTGATCAAAAAAACCCTGATCGGGACCGCTGCTCTCCTGGAGGATATGAGCCTGGACGATCTGATCAGTATAGTGGCGACTCCGGGAGGGATAACCGAGGAGGGGGTGAGAGCGATCAGGGCCTGTTCGCCGGAGATGTTCCGCCAGCTCTTTCTGGCGACGTCCTCCAGGCACCGGCTGGTGAGAGAGAGGACGGATGATATCGATATTATTGATGAAGTGAGCAACAGATCGCCATTCGCTTCGCCGGGCAGGGGATGATCGTCCGCACATAGGCGTAAAGTTTAAATAGCCATCTGTACACTAACTATAAGTTAGTAATATCAGGTATCAAGAATGATGATCACTCAGGTGACGATAAAACGATCAAAGATAGACGACTAAACGGAGGATTTTGATGGCAGGAGATATCACGCTTAAAGTCATTGAAGCCCGGCCCACTGATGTGGGAAGGGGTATCGCCAGGGTCGACCCGCAGGTATTGAATCAGATGGGCTGGCAGGCGGGAGATGTTGTAAGCATTCAGGGGAAGAAGAAGACCGCCGCATTGATCTGGCCGGGGTATCCTGAGGATACAGGGTCTGCCGTTGTCCGCCTGGACGGAAACACCCGCAGGAACGCCGGAGTGAGCATAGATGACCGGGTTCCCCTGAAGATCGCCCAAGCCGTCCCGGCTGAGGCCGTGCTCTTCGCCCCTACGGTTCCCCTGCGAATAACCGGCGGAGAGGAGTACCTGAAGAGGTACATGGAAGGCAGAGTCATCACTCGGGGTGATATAATCGAGATCTCGGTGATGGGCAGAAAGATAGAGCTGATGGCCACCCGGGTCTCTCCCTCCAAAGACGGTACGGTTATCGGCGAGAGGACCAGGATCGAGATCACCGATAAGCCGGCCAAAGAGGAGAAGGCGGGGCCGCGCATCACCTATGAGGACATAGGCGGCCTCTCCGCAGAGATCAAGAAGGTCAGGGAGATGATCGAGCTTCCCATGAAGCACCCGGAGCTCTTCGAGCGGCTGGGAGTTGAGGCTCCCAAGGGAGTTCTGCTCTACGGTCCGCCCGGCACTGGCAAGACGCTGCTGGCCAAGGCCCTGGCTTCGGAGACCAATGCTCACTTCGAGACCCTGAGCGGCCCGGAGATCATGTCCAAGTACTATGGCGAGTCGGAGGAAAAGCTCAGACAGTTGTTCAAAACTGCAGAGGAGCAGGCCCCATCCATCATCCTCATCGATGAGATCGACTCCATCGCCCCCAAGAGAGAAGAGGTTACGGGCGAGGTGGAGCGCCGGGTGGTGGCACAGCTATTAGCCCTCATGGACGGCATGGAGACGCGCGGAAAAGTGGTGGTCATCGCTGCTACCAACCGTCCCGACTCCATCGATCCCGCTCTGCGCCGGCCGGGAAGGTTCGACCGGGAGATTGAGATCGGCGTTCCCAACAGGCAGTCTCGCCTGGAGATCCTGCAGATCCACACCAGAGGAAGGCCCCTGGCCAAGGACGTGAACCAGGAGAAGTTCGCAGATGTGACGCATGGCTTCGTGGGAGCAGATCTAGCTGCTCTGGCCAGAGAGGCGGCCATGCGTGCCATCCGCCGGGTGTTGCCGGAGATCGATCTGGAGGTGGAGTCCATACCGGTGGAGACCCTCAATAAGATCGAGGTCAACAACGAGGACTTCCTGGAGGCTCTGCGGGAGATGGAGCCCTCTGCCATGCGTGAGGTGATGGTCGAATCTCCCAATGTGCACTGGGATGAGATCGGTGGACTGGCAGACGTCAAGCAGCAGTTGATCGAGTCTGTGGAATGGCCCCTGACCTATGCCCGCCTCTTCGAGCATATGGACGCCAAGCCGCCCCGAGGAATACTGCTCTACGGCCCGCCCGGCACGGGCAAGACCCTGCTGGCCAAAGCAGTGGCTACAGAGAGCCAGGCCAACTTCATCAGCATCAAAGGCCCGGAGTTCCTGAGCAAGTGGGTGGGCGAGTCGGAGAAGGCAGTGAGAGAGACCTTCCGCAAGGCAAGGCAGGCAGCGCCGTCGGTGGTCTTCCTGGATGAGATCGACTCCATCGCTCCCTCCCGCGGCGGCATGAGCAGCGACTCCCATGTCACCGAGAGGGTGATCTCCCAGATCCTCACCGAGCTGGACGGACTGGAGGCCTTAAACGACGTGATGGTGATCGCCGCCACCAACCGGCCGGATATCATCGATGCCGCTCTGCTCCGTCCGGGCAGGTTCGACCGGCTGATCCAGATCGATCTGCCGGATGAGGAGGCCCGAAAGGAGATCCTGAAGATCCATACCTCCAAAAAGCCCCTGGCAGAGGACGTGGATATCGAGGACATGGCCAAGAGGACGGATAAGTTCTCCGGCGCAGATCTTGGTGCAGTGGTCAATGAGGCAGTCATGCTCGCCATCCGGGAGTACGTCCTGAGCGGCCAGTGCAAGGCAGATGAGGAGATCTGCGAGTACAAGCTCGCCAAGAAGCACTTCGAGGAGGCCCTAAAGAAGGTCAAGCCCACTGCTTCGGAGTCGGAGCTGTATAAGAGGTTCGCATCCGGCCAAGGGGCATAAATCGCCCTGGCAGGAGGGTGAGACCGGAAGGTGATCCGGTCTCGCCATTTTTTCAATCTTCAATCAATTGTCTCATGAGGATCAGATTTAAATATGATATATGTGACATAATTGTATTAGAGTTTATCTTTTAATGGATAGATCCTTATGAGAAAACCTGTACGGGATTCTTCATATGTAGACTATGGTCTGGCAGCCGGCGGTTTCTTGCAGGGCTTTATGCACATTCTAATTGCCTTTATGGCCGTTCTTCGATCCTCCACCTCCACAGAATCATTTACCCATCTTATCATTGGTGTGTGTTTGATCTCCTGCGGCTGGAGCCTGATCAAATATGAACCGGTTAAGGATAGCAGGAATGTCTTCGTGGCCAGCATATACATAATTCAAGATGCAGTAAGATTCTACGCCGACATAAACGCATATTGGGGAATCATCGACATCATCGCGAGCGTTGGAGTCTTAATTTTCATCTACAGAGATGCCATCAAGGGGATTTTGGAGAGCAGAGGAATACTGTCCACGCCTTAAAGATCATTGGCTGGCATGAGAATGATTTTACATCCATCTATGCAGCCATTGCTTTTTGTCACCAAATCGGTACAATAAAAATGGTTCCTCGCTGTTTCTTGTGGGTAATAGAATGGTCGAGTCCTCTGTGAGTTCTCCGTGCGCTTTGTGCCTCTGTGGTAGTAGTTCGTACACAGTGGTTATAACCAGTGGCGAGCGACGTTCCACCACAGGGACACAAAGTTCACAGAGTACGCACAGAGCGCCTAACCAAGAACTGGAAAATCATAGAAACCTCTGGTTAGCCAAGGAAATAGCGAAGAGCCAAATATCTTAATGACAGTTTTATAGGTTGGTATCCGATCATGGAAGTTATCGATGAGGTGGCAAGTGCCCTAAAGATGGATCGTGACATTCTTGTTCGGGCTAGCATCAAGGCCTTCCTTGAGAAAGAGCTCAGATGCATCGAAGCAGAGATATTCGAGATTGGGAGAAAGCATGGCGTGAGATCAATACTCGAGCTGGATGATAAGCTGAAAAAAGGGGAAGTTCGGGAGGAGGATGTTCTGGAGGATTTTCAGGAACTCGACTATCTGGAATCAAGGAGAGATGAACTATTAGCCGCGATGAAGAACCTTCCTCAGTAGTGGATCTGGTGGTGTTAAAGAGAATTATTGACACAGAATTCGCAGATATTTTGACAGATTCCATCATTTCTCGCCGTGAATCTCACCATTGAGGATCGGGAGAAGTACAAGATAGGAAATGTCAGAACCTGCCCGAGAGAGGGAAGCTTCAATCAAAGCATATCGTCAAGGCTCCTAACCGATCCTATAGGACTTCTAACCGGAGAGCCCGACTGCCAGCACTGCATCGCCGAGGCCTTCCGCAGCAGTAAATAAGGCATCAGGAAATAAGCAGAAATAGAAAAAGAAAGAGAGTAGAGACTCAGCGCCCCTCTCACTTCGTCGAGACTATCTTTATCACGTCCCCGTCCTTCAGCTCGTGCTTCTCCCCCAGGCGCATCTTGCTCCGGGCATCGATGGCAAAGAGGAAGCTCTCCCCGATGTCCGAGTGCACCCGGAAGGCGAGGTCGCGGGCGGTGCTGCCCCGCTTCATGAGGAAGGCGTCGGGCAGTATCACTCCTTTCCGGTCGGTGAACTTGTTCTCATCCTCCACCGGATAGAGGACTATGTAGTCCAACAGCTCGAATATCGCCCGGTTGATGCACTCCTGCACCCCCGTCCCGCCGTACTGCTTCATCAGAGCCCTGATCTTCTCCAGGCCCGCTTTCTGGGCGGGGTTGAGGTCGCCTTTGATCTGGAAGTCAGGATCCCCCGGCCGGTAGCTGATCAAGCCTGCCTTCTCCGCCATCCGCAGAGCGATCTCCGCCGCACCGCTGACCGGTATCACCATCTCGTCCTTGAGAGCCAGGAGCTTTTTCACGTTCTCCGGGGGAGCGACATCCATCTTATTGGCTGCCAGGATCATGGGCTTGCTGTACCTCCTCAGGAGGGTGGCAAACGTTTTCACTTCCTCTGCATTCCAGCTTCCCAGGTCCTTTTTCATCTCTGCCAGGGCGCGGCGGATGTGGCTGTCCGAGACTCCCGCCCCCGCCATCTGCTCGATTAAGACCTGGTCCGGTTTTCCCCCCAGGGCGCGGAAGTTCCTCATCAATTTCTCCCAGTTGCGGTTGAGGATGCCGTTGAGCCACATGCTGATCTCGTACTCCAGGAACTTGACATCGGATACGGGATCGTAGTTCCCCGTCCCGACGGGATTCCCTTCCGCATCTGTGCCGCCGGAGGCGTCCAGCACATGAATCACCGCCTCCGCCACCCGCAGAGCATCCAAAAACTCGTTCCCCAGGCCCTTTCCCAGGTGAGCGTCGGGCACCAGTCCGGCAACGTCGATCAACTCGATGGCGATGAAGCGCACCCCGTCCTTGCACCTACCGCAGCCCTTCTCGATTCCCAACTCCTTGCAGGGGCAGGGAACGCGCGCATAGGAGACGCCGTGATTGGCGTCGATGGTGGTGAATGGATAGTTGGCTATATCCACCTCTACCAGGGTTGCAGCCTTGAAAAAGGTGGATTTGCCAGAGTTCGGCTTTCCAGCCAGCCCGACAGAGAGCATATCAGGTCAACAGTCCTTCTTCATCGGGCGCTCAGCGGGTGATGCCGGAGACGTTCATCTCTGCGGACTTGGTCTTAAACCGCTTCTCCTTGTTCTCCGCCAGCTTTCCGGCCAGGGCCAGCCCCTTCTCAGAGACGGCCTTCTCCTGCAGAGTGCCTGCGGCCAGAGCATCGGCATATAGCTTCTCCCCCTTATCGGTGCGGGTGAGAACTGTCGACCAGCCGTCGCCAGATCCCACGCTGCCCACTGATATGTCCGCCAGCTCGCTGGCAAAGTCAAAGCAAGGTCCGCATCCCTTGAAGTTGTACTCGTCGGTCTCCTCCAGCTTCACCTCATTGACCTTGCCCTGCTTGTCGATCACCCGGAACATGCCCTTCTTGATCTCAAAACGGGCTACATCTTTGGGATCCAGGCCGAACCTGCCCTTTACCAGGCCGTTCATGAGCAGATCGTAGTCGAAGTTCTCCATGCAGAACAGGCCCACGAGAAGAGCGATCTTATCCTGGCCGAACTGGTAGGGCTCATCAAGCAATTGCACCTTTCTCAGCCCCTGAATCTGGCAGGGAGTGCCCACAAAGCCGATCTTCTCGAATCCCATCTCCAGGGCTTCGGCCAGGGCGTTGACGCTGTTGTTTATGGTGTACTTGGTGCCGGCAGCGGACCTGATCTCCTCGGGAGTGGTGGCAATCCGGGCTGTAGTCCTCCACTCCTCATCCTTGTCGGTGACTATGGCGCAGTCGATCATCCCAGACTCCAGCGCCCAGACGAGCAGAGCGGTGGCCACGCCGCCGTCCTGAGCGATCCCCTGGCGGGAGACAGCCTGAGCGGAGACGGCTTTCCTGTATATGCCCAGCTTCTCCTCAGGCTTCCTGGTCCTGCCGAATAGTTTGGACTCCATCTGGCCCATATCCAGGAAGTTTCTGGGGCAGTAGGTAAAGCACAGGCCACAGTGGGGGTCGTACATCACCAGCTCAGGCTTATCCTCCACATGCTCAATCCTGGGGCAGAGGGCCTCACAGGTGCCACAGCGGCAGCATATATCCGATTTTATGACCTTGTACTCCAGCTCTCCGAAACCACATTCCAGGTAAGTGGGTTCTGCAATCGTCTCCTTAGCAGCCATGATCATGATCTCCAAAGTTAGTGGCCTCAATCACCTCCCGACCTAAAGCTTTTATGGTTCGAATGAGGTTTGCTCGCAGATGATCCTGGGTCTGGATATCGGCGGGGCGAACACCAAGGCGGCTAGTGTTGACGGCAAATATGCAAGGTGCGTCTATCTTCCTCTGTGGAAAAAGTCACCTCTGGAGAAGGTCTTAAAGAGCATCAATAATGAGCAGAAGCCGGAGGCGGTGGCGGTGGTCATCACCGGAGAGCTGGCAGACTGCTTCTCCTCCAAGAGAGAGGGGCTGGAGAGCATCATGGCCGCAGCCTGCCGGGCCTTCTCATGTCCTGTATATTTCTGGGGCCATAATGGATTTAGAAGAAAGGATTCGGTAGAGCCAATCGAGCCAATAGGGCCGATCGAAGTCCTGGATCTCGCTGCCGCCAACTGGTCAGCCTCGGCGGAGCTTCTCGCTCGCGAGCTGGGCGACTGCCTCTTTGTGGATATGGGCAGCACCACCACCGACCTGATTCCCATCAAGGCCGGGCCTCTGGCAGAGAAGACCGATTTCATGCGCCTCGCCCGGGGAGAGCTGGTCTATATGGGACTGTTGCGTACCGCTCTTGATTCCATCCTGCCCGTGGCCAGGATCAGAGGTCATAGGGTGCCTGTAGCCCCTGAGCTTTTCGCCATCATCGCCGACGCTCATCTTGCCTCAGGGCATATTGATCCTGATCGGTACACCTGCGATACCCCGGATGGAATGGACAAAAGTCGCCCCTCATCCCTGCGCCGGCTGGCCCGTTCGGTCTGCGCCGACCTGGATGAGATCGGGGAGAACGGAGCGCTGGCCATAGCGGAGCAGGCCTGCATCGAGCAGTTGAGAGTTCTGGGCTCGGCCATGGAGAGGCAGGTGGAGCTGCACCGCCTGGAAAGGGTGGCGGCTGCGGGGATCGGTGAGGCGCTGATCGCAAAAGCGGCCATGACTCTGGGCCTGGAATGCATACTTCTATCCCAGCTGTATGGCCCGGGGATATCGGATGTTTTTCCTGCCTATGCCTCCGCCAGGCTGCTGGAGACGGATCCGGTCTTTACCCGCTAAAGCTCTAAGCCATAGGTACCGGGCTTCTTTCCCCTCTCGACTCCCTGCCAGCATCCCAAAAATTTAAGACGATCCAACCATCAGCCATTTATAAAATATGGAGCGAAGCAGCAGCAGGGATTGCAAATGCCAAAGATTGCGATAATCTATGCCAGCCAGTCTGGAAAGACGAAGAAGATGGCCGAGGCCATTGCCAGTGGTGCGAAAAGCGTTGAGGGCGTGGATGTGCTTCTGAAAGGCGTATTTCAGGCCAAGCCTGCAGATGTCCAGGACGCCGATGCAGTCATACTGGGCGGTTCGACCTATAACAGCAAGCTCATCAAGACTATGGACCCATTCCTCTCCCAGTTGGAGAAGCTCGACCTGAAGGGAAAGGTGGGAGCGGCTTTCGGATCATACGGGTGGAGCGGAGAGGGAGTGCCCATCCTCATCGATCGGATGAAATCCTTTGGCATGTCGGTGATCGAGCCGGGAACAACGGCAGTGCAGCTTCCCGGAAAAGAGGACCTGGATAGGTGCATGGAATTGGGAAAGGCGATAGCCAGTGGCTTGTTGAACTGAACGGCTCCCGCATCCAAAGCAGAGGAGATTGCTGCCGAGCAGCTCCGGCCAAACCTCTCTTGCATCAGGTCCGCTCGCTTGACAATTGATCTCCAGGCTAAATTCCTCAGCAATGAGATCGAATTCGATCAGTTCCTATTCGTTGAAGACCTATGCTATGGACATCCATACCATAGTGTGGTCGGATATGATGATGCTCAAGCGCCGTTTCGGCAAATATCTTCTCACCACCCTGCTCAGTCCACTGCTCTATCTGGTGGCTTTTGGCTGGGGGCTTGGACGGGGGATCAATATGAATGGAACCAGCTACCTGGAGTTCGTGGTTCCGGGCATCATCGCCCTGACCGCCATGACCACCAGCTTCAATGGAGCAGGAACCAGGCTGAACACCGACCGGCTGTTCTTCAGGAGCTTCGATGAGTGCCTAATGGCTCCCATCAGCTCCGTCTCATTGCTGGTGGGGAAGGCCATGATTGGGGTGTACAGGGGTCTGGTAAGCTCGATCGCCTTTCTCTCCGTCGCTCTGCTTATCGCGCCCGGCATGAATGTGGGCATACCCCTTCTGCTCTGCCTCTTCTCGACCTGCCTGGTTTTTTCTTTCCTGGGTGTTCTGGCTGCCCTGCTCGCCAATACTCATGAGGACATGTCCACCTTTAGCAGCCTGATACTGCTGCCCATGACATTTCTTGGTGGGACATTCTTCTCAGTGGACCAGGTCCCAGCGGCTCTGAAGATCGCCCTTTACGCTCTGCCCCTGACCCATTCCAGCATATGCCTGAGGGCGGCAGCCCTGGGTGATGCCGTTCCCTGGTCATCTTTTCTGGCCATGATGGCGTTTCTGCTCGTTTTCTCTCTGGGGAGCCTGGCGGTTCTCAGGAGGCTCAGCGTATAGGGCAAGATAGGGCAAAGAGAGGGCAAAGAAAGAAAAAAAGAATCCGCGCCGGCGTTTGAATATCTATATAGTCTATATTCTGATAATTCCAGTAAGGGCAATACTATATTTTATTTTGGATAGCTTTACATATTATTCACGTGGAATTTGCAGCGGTGAATTGATGAGAAAGCTGTTTGGAGCTCTATTGATCGCTCTGATCATATGTGCAGCCGGCACCTCTGTTGTCGGGGCAAAGGAAGATGTTCGTATTGCTGGCTCAACAACGGTATTGCCTCTGGCAGAGGGAGGGGCAGAGGTTTTCAATGCTGAGCAGTCCGACTACAAGGTAACCGTCACTGGCGGAGGCACTGGTGTGGGTATGAAAAACATCGCTGAGGGCAACTCCGAGATTGCCATGGCCTCCCGAGAGGTGACTGACGAGGAGCGGGAGAAGTTCGGAGACAAATACCAGGAGAATCTGATCGGCTATGATGGCATAGTTATTGCTGTCAGCCGAGAGATCTACGATGCCGGTGTGACCTCCTTGAGCAAGGAACAGGTCAAGGGAATCTATGCCGGCGATATCGACAACTGGGAGGAGTTCGGCGGTCCGGATGAGGAGATCCTTGCCATCGGGAGAGAGCAGGGCTCGGGAACCCGTGATACCTTCAATGAGGAGATCATGGATGACAAGGCCGCTGAGACCCCGGGGGTAAGCACAGTATCCGGCAGCAATGCTGAGATCAAGACCGCTCTGACCGGGAGCGACCAGGCCATTGGATACCTGGGATACTCCTATGTCCAGGATGATTCAATAGGCGTTATCACCCTAGACGGAGTCGAGCCAACCACAGAGACCATCAAGGACGGAAGCTATGAGCTGGCCCGCAAGCTGTACTTTTATACCTATGACGAGGCAACTGCTGGTGCGCAGGCCTTTATAGATTTCATGCTGGGCACCAAGGGTCAGGAGATCGCTGAAGAGTACGGATTCATTCCGCTCTGATCGCAGATCATAAATCTTTTTTAATGTGAATGCTATAGGAACGATGGTAAGACGCCTCTGGAAGAATTCAAGCCAATATTTGGTGGAAATCCGACTGTACATTTCACTGCCATCCAACTGGAATTGGACGATGTACGGCGAATTCTCAGATTAATCTGCATATTTGCCATATCTGAACACGCGCAAAAAACGTCCCCATCGGTTTCGGGTTCAGCGATCGAAGCGCATTCAAATTCAGCAGCATTAGGCAAGATGATGATCTTGTCGCCATCGCTACATATTAAATAAATTTAACTATATTAAGTTTGTATGATCTATCAGACCGAAGAACCATCCGCCTTACGGTTTTGTCTTTTTTAGATACACGCATGCGCCTTAAATAGAGGATGGCCCTGCAATCGATAAAAGGATGATCGGGCTGCAAAGGACGACTCGAATATAGAGTCTGATACCAAGTAGCTGATCGTCCATGAGGGTGATGAATACGAGAGCGATATCCGAGAGGCTGATCTTATTTTATATTATCTTCCTGCTGGTCAGCCTTGCCGCTTCGGGTATGCCCTCCTCATTCTATCAGGCATTGGCCGGTATGGACACCTCAGACTACCTCTGTGTCAAGAACTATGATGCTGGGGCCAGCGTCACTGAATCATATTCGGACTTCGATCAGCTGGAAAAGGAGACGAAGATAACCAGCCAGTCTTTTCATCCCTCAAACGGCAGTATTGACTGCAGCAGAGGCAATGCGACCCTTGATGCCTCCATTAGCTCCACATTTGCCGGCAGTGCTCACTATGCCTGGCAGTCCAGGGACACAAATCCCGGACTCCACGGTCGTCATGAGGCATACGGACTGGTGAAAGAGGACCTGATCGGCCTTTGGAGCGTGGAGAAGTTCATTCATCTGAGCAGCAACAGCACCCTATTCCCCAGAACTGACTGGCTTCTTTGCAGCTAATGAAGAACTTCATCTGTTTTCCGCATATTCTCTTCCCTCTCCGCATGTTATCATTAGCAATCTTTTTAGATAAGTTCATCTAAATAGTTAAGAACTTGCCAGGTTTATCAGTGAGAAGGTTTCGCAATATGAGCAGGATGAAGATGGTATCAGAATCAGAGCTCGAATCGGTGGCAGGATCAAGCGCCTGCCATATCAGCCTGAAAGATTCATGTGCCATGTTATCAGTCATAGCCATCTCTCTATTCTGCCTGTGCTCGACAGGCGGTGCGGGCGAGGATATTCAATGCTATTCCGGCCAGCAGTATACCTTCATCGCTCCATGCGGCGATTTTCTCTACCTCTGGAGCGCATCCGCAGGCAGCAATGCCGGAACGGATCAATGCCGGTTCCTCTGGACGGCTCCACTTGTCGACTCTCCGGAAAAGGTCACCATCTCCGTCCTGGTATCAAATAGAGATCTTCTTTCCTGCAACTCAAGAGCAGAGATAAATATCACCGTCCTGCCTCACACCGGCTGCCTGATAGACGCTCCGGATTCAGTCTGCCAGAACTCGACCGGCAATACCGCCATGATCCTGGATGCAGGACCGGCTGAGAGCTACAGCTGGACGATATCAGGAGGATCGATCACCTCCGGAAACGGCACAGATAGGATCACCTGGATGGCAGGACCTCCAGGCACCGCCAGGATCGCCGTTTTTGCTGCCAATCAGAGCGTCGCCAGTTGCGAGAGAGTGGTCAGGGTGACCGAATGCGTTCCCCTGAGCATAACCTGCCCTCCGGAAAAGGCCATATGTGCCGATCCGGGCAGGGCCTATGCTACCATCCTGCCGGAGGATCTTGGCGCAGCATCATCCAGTGACCCGAAAGCAGAGATCAGCAGGAATGCCCCACCGAATGATCGTTATCCTATTGGAGAGACAAGGGTCACCTGGACGGCGCAAAATGCGGATGGCGAGCGGGCATCATGCTATCAGTTGATAAGGGTGGTGGATTGCAGCAAACCAGCCCTGCAGTTGAAGATAACCGCGGATAAGCCTCTTGTCGCTCAGGCGGGCGACCAGATCAATTATACCATTGAGCTCTGCAATCAGGGCCTGACTCCTCTGAAGAATGTGACCCTCTGGAATGATCTGCCCAAAGGGATGGATATCACCTGGATATACACTGAGTCGGATGACCGCGGTGTCTGGAGGATGGGCACTCTGTCGCCGGGTGAGTGCTGCATGGTGCAGTTCGGCGTGAGCATGCGAGATATCGATCTGGTCTACAACATGTCCCAGAGGGTGAAAGGAAAGGGCTTTGTCAATGTCCATGCCAGCTACAATACCGCAACCGGCCCGGATGGGCTGGAGATCTGCTTTCACGCCAAGGCCGACGGCGTCCCTGCGACATCAAGCTGCCTGCCGGTGCAGATTTCGAGTGCGGGCGCAAGCCTGCAGAAAAGAGAGTCAGGGAGCGGCTGGTATGAAAGCGATGAAATCCCTCTTCTTCGCACCCTGAATCAGTCCATAAAGAGCATATCGAGCCTTTCCGCCCGTCATGAGCCCACCAGCTTCTCGCTGCCTTCCGGCCGATCCATAGATTATCCTTCCTTATGGGCGGAATCGTCCCGGAGCAGAAATGAGCTTACTGGAGAGAGCATCTCGGAGAGGTACAGCTCCGCCTCCCGGATCGATATGGAACGATCGATAGAGCAGGACAAGAACGGCACCACCCTGAAGAGCGATGTGGATTTTGATGGTTTGGGCAAGATATCCATATTGAAGGCAGATTCAATAGCCAATGCCCCACCCGTCTATCAGTCAGAAGAGAGTTACGCTGGAAGCTTCCACTCCCGCCAGTCTGTGGATGCATATCTCTCCGGAATCCTCTCCAATCGATCCACCAGCGGCTATGGCTTTGCTGCTGTGGACAAGAGGATCAAAGACTCCCAGAGGACTTATGAATCGGGCACAGGATCCTATAAGAGCGATGAGGTGATCGAGACCCCGACCTTCTACATCCACAAGAATATCAGCCTGGTCCATTCTCCCGCAAGCCTTGCCAGCTCCACTCTCAAGGCCAATCAGTCGATCAGATGGAG
>JAXDAR010000045.1:0-2829 GCA_034679645.1 Methanothrix sp.
GGACGCCATATTCGCGGGCAATCTGGGCCAGAGATTTGCCGGACTCAAGCTCGGCTACTACTGATATCCTAAATTCCCGGTCGCAGCGCCGCCTGTCTTTTTCTATGAGTCCATCCATGAGTTGGCGTTGCTCAACTCATCGTCCACTCTGAGTGATGCAGTCTAGGCATTAGTGACTCTCTGCACTCCTATGCAATAAATTGCTGCAAATTGACTAATACCTCTAATGATATCGATTTCTGGATATAATCCTTCGCATTCTCTCTATTTCAAAAGAATCGAATGGCTTTCACATTGATATTTTCCATTTCATTGAGAAAAAGATTGGATCCGGAAGGATCGGTCCTTTCCAGAATAATCGGCTATATCGGGATTGGAGTCGTAGAATCCCTTTCTCAGTTTGCGAGCATTATCTCCTCATCGCCTTCACCCTTTCAAATATCTGGTTCATGGTATCGAGATTGCTCTCGGTGAAGGAGAAGGGCGAGCTGGTGAACGGCTGGAAGTAGATGGGCACATCGTCCAGGCGATAGAAGGTGCCATCGCACTCCATGGCATCGATCACCCCGGGAAGGACCACATCAGATAACATGGTGGTCGGACAGGGAGCGATATCTATGCAGGCCACGGGAATCTGGGCCAGATACTCCGAGCAGACAGCGGGAAAGTGGGAGACCAGATCCGCGGATAGGATGAACGCAGCATCAACATCCTGTTCCCTCAAGACATCCACTGCCGTGTACTCTCCCGGATTGTAGCGGGGATAGCCGCGTGCGAAATCCAGGCCGAAGGGGAAGCCGTAAAGATATGACGCTATCTGGTTGAAGCCGGCCACATTGCAGTGCCCTCTGAGCGCTCCGATCACGAACTTGGTGTGGCTGTTCAGCTCCTTTACCAGGTTGAAGGCCAGCTCTGCATTCCGGTGCTTCCCATATGATGACGCTATGCCCAGGCCCACATAACTGGCCCCGAAGTTGCAGCTCTTCATCATCTCCAGCATCCTCTCCATCTCGGAGATGGTGACACCCGTCACCTCTTCCACGGAGGGATGGGGCCTTTTGCCGTGCAGAAGAGTGAGAAGAGCACTGAGCAGCTCATAGTCGGGATTGGGAGTGAGCTGAATATGCAGGTCCGCATTCTCAGCGGTGATGCTCCTCCTGGGATCGACGCAGATGACCGTCCGGTCAAACCTCCCCCTCTGGGTCCAGTAGCCCCGGGGGTAGACGGCATAACGGGACATGTGCCTGGGCATGGACTCCAGGGGATTGGAGCCCCAGTAGACCGTCAGGTCCGCTCTGGACTTGCTCTGGCCGGCGGTGGCCCCTACCCGTCCCGCCTCCTGAATGCCCATGGCGGTAGGCCCGTGGCAGACGGTGGAGTTCGAATCGGCTATTCCCCCCAGGAACTCTGCCATATGAATTCCCACCTCCATGGCCTCGGTGGACGTCTCGCTGCCCAGGAAGAGAAGGGGACGCTCTGATTCTGCCAGGATCCTCGCTGCCTTATCTACGGCCTCTTCCCAGCTCGCCCCTCTCAGCTCCCCATTCTCCCTCACCAGAGGCTCTCGGATTCTATGAGGGCTCACCACCTCCTGGAACTTGGCATTGCCCATCTTGCAGGCATTCCTGATCGTCAGACCCTGGCCCTCCAGCTCTACCTGAATATCATCACAGGAGGCCCCGCAGACTGGACAGATAATATTTTTTATTACCATAATCTAACCCCGCTTTTGCAGCTTGTACAGCTTCCCTGTCAGCTCCTCTGCCGAGAGGACCTCCTCATCTGAGGGCTCGACCTTCACCGGCGAGCCCTTGTAGAGGGGCGAGCCGGAAGAGAAGGTCTCCGGGTCCACCACCACATTGGACCAGATGGCTCTGGGCATGAAGACCTGGCCGGAAAAGAGCCTCTCCGCCCCATAAGCATAAACCACAACCGAGTGGCCGTCTCGGCTGGTTATCTTCACCCTGTCCGGCGAGCCCATTGCCAGGAAGTCCGCCAGGTTCATCTCGCAGACAGCACATTCCTTTGTATATTCATCGGTGAGCTTGCTTCCTCCTTTGGCCAGTCTGCCCTCCTCGATGGTGCTGCCGGTGTTCAGCAGAAACTCCTCTTTCATTCTCCCACCTCCTGGGCCATCCTGGCATAAAGCACTCCCTTGGGATTCTTGCCGGCGGCATAGTCGCCCGAAAAGCGTACAAACCTCCCCTCAAGCTGGATCTCGCCGACCCTGGGATTGTCCTCCACCCCTTGATGGACAAAGCCTGGTGAGAAGTTCTTCACCTCCTCCAAGATCACCAATGTGCCCCCGCTCATCTCCGCTCCCAGACCGCGAACCGCATTGCCCTTGATCATTAACAGGCCGCCGATCTGGCGGATGGCACAGAAGTTCTCGACATCGCCTTCCACAGTTATCGATCCTCCCGCCAGACCGCCGCCTAACTGGCTCCTCGCATCACCCTCGATCAGGATCTGGCCGCCGGTCATCCCCCGCCAGCTCCCTCGATATGCAGAGCCTATGTGATCTCCTGCATTTCCGGTTATTTTCAGCAGGCCCCCTTTCATCTCCATGCCTGACCAGGAGCCGGCATCGCCTTGGACCAGGATACTGCCTCCTGCCATCTCTGCTCCGGTGTACATTCCCGCCGAACCCAGGATCTCGATTGCGCCGGACTTCATACCCTGGCCGATGCGCTTCACCCGGGATACGTCCCCCTCGATTATGATCTTCGTCTCCTCTGGAGAGCCGCCATTCCCCTGAATATCCACCTCAAAGAACTGGCTCAAGGGCAGCTCTTTAGGTCCTTGCCAGACCAAAAGCTCCTCTATCTG
>JAXDAR010000046.1:0-3003 GCA_034679645.1 Methanothrix sp.
GATAGATGGAAAATTCCTCCATTTAGGAAATCAAAGTGCGAAATGTAGGATCATTCGTCTTATAGCCAAATACCCACCCGCATCCACAGCACCTCCTCGCCCTCCTCTCCCTGCAGGTACATGGACAGCTCCCGTCCCGGCCCCAGCTCCGCCCTCTTCTTTTCCATGCCGCCCCTAATCCGATAATGCCTCTCCGTGTCCTCTAGAATCCTCTCAAAGCTGAGGCCCCCAAGAGCCTCGCCCATGAGCAGCCGCTCCTCTGTCTCACCCTTGAGATAGACGCATTCCAGATCCGGCGGGCCCAGAAATCTGGCGATCTACCGGGCCAGCTCGTAGCCCTGCAGATAGCTGGAATAACTTGCTGAAAAGGAGAAATTCAGATACTTTGAGTTCACTTGCAGCAAATTAGCAAATTATATATGTTTTTAAGGAACAAATTAACCTTAAGAGCTGCATCTCTATGGACCTGAAGATAGCTTCTCTGATTCTTGCCGGCTCATTCACGCTTATACTGGGCTACTATCTGCCTGTGCCCATCGATCAGCACAATGACGAAGCCTTTAAGAGCATCACCATTCTGGACAATCCCCAGCTCCTTCAGGCCTTAAAGGAAGTGCAATCGCAGGGGATATTGATGGGCATTCACGGCTATCAGCACGAAAATTTCTCTGCCATAACTCCCCAGCAGGCCAGGAATGCCGTCAGGAACGCCCGTCATGTCTTCATAAGGGCAGGATTGAATCCTACAGCATTTTTAGATCCGTATCTATCTATGGATCGAGCATCGATCTCGGTCATGGAGGCCATCAACAGCACTGGAATTGAGATGGACCTATCCCATCAGCGGACGGGCTTTTCTATGCTCAGTGACTACGGCATGAACTGGCGAGATATGAAGTCCTTCAGCGATCCAAGGTTTAAAGACGAGCAGCGGAGGATCATGGAGCAGCAGCCCACGGCTATACTTCTTCATATTCAGGATTGGAATCCCTACCTGAAGAGCCTTATCTACAGTTATCTGGAGCAGACCAATAGAAGCGGAATATACATTCGAATCGATGACATCGAGGTGAACACTCCACCAGAGAAGATCTACGATCTGGCAGCTCTCAGGAAATATCCATCCGTGGATAGGATCATCCTGGGAGTGATCTCCGTAGGATATTTGAAAAGCGAAGATCAGGTGCTCTTCGGCCTGGATATAAATGATATATTCAAGATCTACTGGTGGTATTACATTCTGCTGGCATTCTTCCCCACGGCCTTTTTCATATCCTGGAGGCTGCTTTCATTCAAGGAAGAAAAATCGATTGACTGTGCGACGCTGGCTGTTCCGAATGCAGATGAGGAGACCTCTGTTTCCATCGTCATTCCCGCCTATAATGAAGAGGCGAATCTTGCCCGCTGTCTCGATTCCATTTCCAAACAGGATTTTCGGGGCAAGTTGGAGGTGATTGTGGTAAACGACGGCTCCACGGATAAAACCGGGATAATCGCCTCTAGATATCCGGTGAGCTTATTGGAGATGGAAAGGAATGTAGGCAAGGCCCAAGCCCTGAACCAGGGCCTCATGAGATCCAAGAACGAGCTTATCGTATTCTCCGATTCGGACTCAGAGATGGCTGATAATGCCGTCAGCACCCTGGCCAGAAGCCTTCGAAATAGGCCTGATGCCCACGCTGTGGCGGGAAAAGTCCTGGTAAGAGACGCCTTGGGAAGAGAGAATCTCCTGCAATGCTTCCAGAGGATGGAATACCAGTTTGAGCAGGACATAAATCGATTTCTTCAGAGCCTGAGCGGCGGAGTTCTGGTATGTCCCGGACCTCTCTTCGCCGTTCGGCGAGAGGTGATTGATATACTGCAATTCAGCGACCGGACGGTGGTGGAGGATGCGGACTTCACCATAAGAGCTCGGATGAGATCCATGAAGGTGATCCAGGAGCCCAGGGCGATGGTTTATACCCGCGCTCCCCAATCCCTCGGCGGTTGGTTTGCCCAGAGGAAGCGATGGTGGTATGGCAATCTGCAGCTCTGGGACCTTTATAATGGCTGGGCCAGAGGAAATCTCTGGATGATCTTAAACTACTTCGGATTTGTGAACAGCTTAATCTCCCTGTTGCTTCTACTGCTCTTGCCGTTATTGCTCATGAGGATAGATAACCTCCAGGTGGTGCTGCTCAGCTCTCTAGCGTATCTGGTCGCTCCCTTATTACTATCCTGCCTGATGATGGCCCCCTTCTTTAAAACGGAGATCGGGCTTGTGCCCATGCTGCTGCCCTATTGCCTGATCTATTTGATGATGAAGACCCTGGTCGTAAGCTATCTGTATTTATGCTACCTCACTAGAATTGGTGTTGACATCCGATTCGGGCCGCGAACTTTGAGAGTGAGATAAATCATGCCAGGAAAAGCCAGGCTGGGGGGATTAATGTTGGCTCTCATTCTATCGTCCATCGCCTCTGCGAGCGAAAACACCAATGACCTCTCCAAGGGGGTCTGGAATAATTTCAACTTCAGCCGGCCGGCAGAAGACTGGTCCAAAGCAGCCCGATCTTTTGGAGGAGAAGGAGCACTGGTCGATCTGGTCGTGGCCAGATTCAACGATGATGGTTCCACTGAGCTTCCCTTTCCATATCAGGGCTACGGATATCTGCGCAGCTATAGCGACATCGACCGGGTGGAAGCCTATCTGCAAGAGTTCGATCGGAATGGTCAGAAGGTTATCCTGTCCATCCAGCCGGGAAAAGCTGATCTGCTTGAATTAATGGACCTCTTGCTCTCCCGATATGTTCATCATCAAAGCATCATTGGTATCAATATCGATCTGGAATGGAAGCAGACCGGAAAGCCCAATTATGCCAGCAATATGGAGAGAGATATCTGGCTGGAGACGATCAAGAAGCATAATCCCGATCTGTTGCTCTTCTTGACCTATTTCGGGGACATTTCTCATTTTCCGGATGATACAAAAGATCTGGTTATATTGTTCGATGGTGAGGGCGA
>JAXDAR010000047.1:0-24045 GCA_034679645.1 Methanothrix sp.
TTCGTGTTTTTGGTTTTTGTTATTCGCTGGTTGGCCGACCCCGGGTTAAAGTGTGGGGCCGGGGTGTGGGGGGGGGGTACGCGGGACCGCTGGGGGCGAATAGCATTCAATCTCCTGGCCATGGTCATGCTGCTGCCGTTCATTTACATCCTCCTTTATCTGCCCGATGAGATCATTTACATCGCTTCCTGGCCGGCCTTCGGGCTGATGGCTGCTGCCCAGCTCCTGGCTGCTCTTATGCTGCTGGTTTCCCTGTGGCAGACGGGCATTCTCGATTTCCTGGGGCTGAAGCCTCTCCTCCGTCCGGGCAGAGGGCGGGGTTTGGTCACGGGGGGCTTTTATTGCCGCCTGAGAAATCCCCAATTCCTGTTTGCCATTCTCTTCCTCTGGTTCAGCCCGATCATGACCCTGAATACTCTCGCCTTCAATATTATGGCCACAATCTACTTCTATCTCGGTGCCCTTCATGAGGAGCGATCTCTGAAGGAAGAATTCGGAGAGGCTTACCGGGACTACCGGGGGCGAGTGCCCATGTTCCTGCCCCGTATTCGCTGCAGGTAGGCGGCATTAGGAGAATCTGCCTGAAGACAAGACCGCCAGCAGATAGATGACAATCCCCAAATAGAAAAAGCATCACATTACCATTCGGATTGATATAGCCCAATCAGGCCCGCCGGAGGAGGATTGACCCAATGATTCGCATAAAATTAACTGATCACCTGGATAAGAGCGTCCCCGCCCAGCTCGCTCTGCAACTCGTCATATTTATGCTGGCTGCACTGGTGATCCTCTCAGTTCAGCCTGCCCAGGCAGCGGAGACCGGGGCCCCCATCCCGCCGGAGAGGTTCTCCGCCGACTACTACAAGGTCTACGGCACTCCCAATCTGAGCATATCCCTGGACAGGGAACGCATCTATCAGGGGGAGGAGACCCCTCTCAGCATGATCCTGACCAACCGGGGCCGCATAACCTCCTTTGAGATAAACGAGGAGCCGGCAGCCAACAAAAGGGAGGAGATCCTGGCCGCTCAACGGGAGCTGGAACTGGAAAAGCAGAGGACTGTGGCTCAGGATGTCTCGGTCCTCCTCCGGGCGGAGAACGAGAGCGCCCTGGAGATCAAGCGTTCTGTGGCCTTTCCCGGCAACATCCGCGAGGGGCAGAGCTCACCCCGGCTGGAGTTCCCCCTGGAGGCTTTTGAGAACGCCCGCCCTGGAGCCTACCGCCTGATAGCCCAGATAAACTACACCTACCAAAAGGACGTGGTGGCAAAGGAGGACGAAGACCGGCCGGAGAATCCGGACATCTATTACTGGTACGAGAGCCTCAGCCAGATCATTCCCATCGATCTGATCGTGGAGAGGAGAAGCGGTGCCCGATTTCTGGTCCTGAATGTCACTCCCACCTCCCTTCGACCGGGCTCAGAGGAGAATGTGATCCGGATAAGGGTGAAGAATGTGGGAGACGACCAGGCCTCCGATCTCGTCGCCCGTCTCCGTCCGGAGAGCGGCCTGTATGTGAGCGTTGACGAGTCCCCAATCCCGGCTCTGCTGCCGCAGGAGGAGGCGGAGCTTCTCTACAAGGTGGACGTCTCCAAGGACGCCCTTCCCGGCAAGAACTATCAGCTAAGAATCCTCTTCCAGTTCTCCGACAGTCGCCGGGATGACCTGACCGACTGGGAGAACGCCTATGTGAGAATTGAGGATGGAGACAATGATTGGACGGTGGCGGCCGCTCTCTTCATCCTCGTCCTGCTGGCAGCGGCCCTGATCATAGTCGCCCGCAAAAGGAAGATGGTCTGAGATCTATGGCCGTCGATAAAAGCCCGGCGGTATCGGCTCATGGTGTGACCAAGTGCTTCGGCCAGCTACGGGTATTGGACCGGCTGGACTTGGAGATACCACGCGGTGTGACCTACTGCCTTCTCGGGCCAAACGGCTCGGGCAAGACCACATTCATCCGCGCCATCGTCCGCCTGCTCCGCCTGGATTCTGGAGAGCTGAATGTCCTGGGCCGGCCGGTGGCAGAGGTGGACCGGATCTACCCCCGGATTGGTTATATGACTCAGCATAAAGCCCTCTACCCCGACCTGACGGTGGAGGAGAACATGGAGTTCTACTCCGGACTCTATGGCATCAAAGGGCAGAACCGAGAGGACCGGATTGAGGAGCTGCTGAGGATGGTCGACCTCACCGGACACCGCAAGCGCCTGGCTGGAGCGCTATCCGGGGGGATGTATCAGAGGCTCTCTTTAGCCTGCACCCTCATCCATGAGCCGGAGCTGCTCCTTTTAGACGAGCCCACAGTGGGCATAGACCCCCTTCTCAGGAAGACCTTCTGGGAGTATTTCCAGAGCCTGGCAGAGGCAGGAAAGACGGTGATCATCACCACCCACCTCATGGACGAGGCGGAACGCTGCCAGCTGGTGGGATACATGCGGGCGGGGAGGATGGCCGCCCAGGGGAGCCCAGAGGAGATACTGCGCCAGGCGGGACTGAGCCCCAGGCTCCGACTCTGGCTGGCCCGGCCGGAGAATGATGCCGCACTCCTGCGCTCGCAGGGATTTGAGGCTGAGCTTGATGACGGAACGGTGATGGTCTCCCTTAAAAGTCATGCCCAGATCAAGGAGGTCTTAGCCCAGCTCAATCCAGAGGATATCAGGCTTTATGAGCCCAGGCTGGAGGAGGCATTCCTGCGCCTCTCGGAGGGTGCATGATGCGGCCCAGTCTGCAGCGCATGACAGTGGTGGCACTGAGGGTCGTCCGCCAGCTGAGAAGAGACCGGCGCACCATTGCCCTAATCATACTTGCCCCCATCTTCCTCATGGTTCTCTTTGGTTATGCCCTCTCCGGAGAGATGACGGGAGTTCAACTGGGGCTGGTGGACGGAGGAGGCCATCCTGCTCTGCGAGCACACCTGGAGTCAATCCAGGACTTCGATATTCTCCGCCTGGGATCGCAATCGGATGCAGAGAAGCTGATATCTGATGGAAGGCTGGATGGTGCGGTGGTCATATATGCCGAAGAGGTGCAGGTCTTATTGGATGCCAGCAGCCTGCAGATCACCCAGGCCATTATCTCCGCAGTAAAGAATGGATTGGGCCAGGAGGGAAGAGGAAGAACATCGGAGAACTTCCTGGTCACTCGCTACATCTTCGGCTATGACCTGGAGATGATAGATACAATCGGGCCCGCAATTCTTGGCTTCGTTGTATTCTTTTTCACCTTTATCCTGGCGGCAATCTCGTTTCTCAGAGAGAGGACCCTGGGCACGCTGGAGAAGTTCATGGTATCGCCCTTGAGCAGACCCGAGATTGTTTCCGGCTACATTCTTGGCTTCAGTCTGGTTGCAGTTATCCAATCAGCAACCACCTTGTTCATAGTTATCTATCTTTTTGGTGTGCCAATGAGAGGCAGCATTCTCGATGCATTTATCATAATACTGCTCTTGGCTGCAGGCGCTCTGGCCATGGGCTCATTTGTCTCAAACTTTGCTCGAAGCGAGTTTCAGGTGGTGCAGTTCATCCCTGTTGTCATCATCCCACAGATAGTTCTCTGCGGTGTCTTCTGGCCGGTGCAATCGATCCCCGAATTTCTCCGCCCTCTCTCAAACATCCTTCCCTTGACCTATGCCAGCGACGCCCTGCGGGCGATTATGCTCAAGGGGGCCAGCCTATCTGATGTCTTCACTGACTTCGTCTTCTTGTGCTGCTTTTTCCTTCTGATGTTCGCCGCCGCAACACTGATGCTCAAAAGAGAGGTAGGCTAAGAGATGGACGGGTAGCAATAGATTCCAGGAAATCCATTCGATTAAGCCAGCTTGCTTTTCACCTTGGCGTAAAAGCCGTCACGTGCCACCTTCACAAACCGGGCCGGGGTCTTGGCCTTGCTTATCATTATGGTGTCTTTGGAGGATATATTCGTCGAGCTCTGGCCGTCCACCACCACCAGCGCCTCCTTCTCAGGCAGCTTCAGCCGGACCTCGATGACGCTGCTCCCGGGCATCACCCAGGGGCGGCTGGAGAGCTTGAAGGGGGCCATGGGGACCAGGACGATGGCATCCACCCGGGGATCGACTATGGGCCCACCGGCGGACATGGCATAAGCGGTGGAGCCGGTGGAGGTGGCGATGATCACCCCGTCCGCCCGGAAGTCCTCCATCAGCGAGCCGTCCACCATGATCTCGAACTCAATCATCTTGGCCGGGCTGGCAGTGATAAAGGCGATCTCATTGGTGGCCCGGGGCATGCAGACACCGTTTATGAGCAGCTTCAGCCGGGAGCGCTCGTCCACCACGAATCCCGAAAGGAGGCGTTTTATGGTCTTTGCCGCATCCGCGGGCTCCACGTCCACCAGAAAGCCCAGGGTGCCCATGTTTATCCCCAGGATGGGCACCGGATCGGCCATCTTATGAATGGTCCTGAGGATGGTGCCATCTCCTCCGATGGAGACTATAAAGTCCACCCGTCCCCGTTCCATCTCCTGTACCGAGGAGGGCGGCCTTCCAATCTTTTGGGCCAGGTCCTCGTCCACCAGAATCCCGACACCGCTATTCCAGGACTCGATCTCATCGATGAGCCTCTCTGTCAGCATGACAGACTCCTCCTCCCTGCGGGAGACAAATCCGATCTTAATCTCAATCACCCTCGACGAGCCTGAGCAGATCCTCATGCAGCCGGCCGTTGCTTCCGACCAGGCACCTCTTCTGCCACATATCTCCCGTCAATTGCAGCCTGGAGCCTTGCGAATCGGATACTAATCCCCCTGCCTCCTCTATGATCAGGCTGCCTGCTGCCACATCCACCACCCTCATCATCCCCCGCAGATCAACAAACGCATCCAGCCTGCCCCAGGCGACCAGGGCCATCTCCAGGGAGGCGCTCCCTAAAGTGCGAATCCTCCTCACCCGATCTCCTAATCCCCTGATCCGGCCGGTATGGGGGCGGATGGTGTAGGCGGAGATGCTGAAGCTTTTGAGGTCATCGTTTTTGGATACGGACATCCTCTCTCCTGATCCGGCATAAGCCCCTCTGCCCGCCTGGGCATAGAACCTCTGCCCGCGGGCGAGGTCATAGATGTATCCCAGGCGGCAGTCCTGCCCGCTGATGTAGATCGACAGGGCATAGAATGGTATGCCTGCTATGGCATTGAATGTACCGTCCAGGGGATCGAGATGAAGGAAATGCTCCGGATTCCTGCCTATCCTCACCTCTCCCCTCTCCTCGCTCAAAACCAAAAAGCCCATGCCCGATGACTGCAAAACATCCAGGACCGCATCCTCTGCCGCGCGGTCGATCCTCTTGGTGGGAGTGCCGTCTGCACCCATATTCACCATCTGCCCGCCGGAGGCGGTGCCAACCATATCCCGGATGGAAGAGGAGACCGCTCTGGAGACGTCGTCGCAAATCCCCAGAAGTTCGCCGCCTTGGGAAGAAAGTAGCTCGCTCATCTCAGAAGATGTGGTGAGATCACTATAAAAGCTCTCAGTTTAGAACGGTTAGCTTTATTAGATCCCCGGTCTGAAACAAGCTCACACGCAACACATGTGGAGGGATTCATCTGATCGTAGGACTGCCAACAGAGACATTCGTCGGAATCATAGTTGTGCCCGTAGCCATATCATTTCTGCTCCTGCTCTGGGCCCTGAGGTGGTGAACAGCTATGGACATTATGAGCTTAGCTGTCGTAGCTATATATTTCGTGGGCCTGATCGCCATCGGTGCCCTGGCCTCAAAGAAGATCAAGAACTCAGAGGATTTCCTGGTAGCAGGAAGAAACCTGGGCTTCTGGACATTCACCCTTCTGGTCGTTTCCAGCATATGTAGCGGCATGACCATCCTGGGAGTAGCGGGCCTGGGATATACCGCCGGCTGGCCGAGCATCTGGGAGCAGATATTCGTGCCCCTCTGTGCTGCCGTATGCATACTGTTCTTCGGGACGAAGATTCACGCCGTGGCTTCCAAAACGGGATATGTGACTGTGCAGGATTATTTTGCTCACCGCTTCTACAGCCCTCGGGGAATGCGCGGGACGTCTGCGGTGATCGGCGTTTTCATCTCCATAATCTACCTCGTCGGCCAGTACATCTCCATCAGCATGGTCTTATCCTGGCTTTTCAAGATACCCTACCAGTGGGCCCTGGTGATCGGCGCGGTCATCGTCATGGGCTACACCATCCTGGGAGGGCTCTATGCCATAGGCATGGCCTCTTTAATCCAGGGGTTGATGATACTGGTGGGCGTCATCATCGTTGGGCCGCCGGTCATTGAGGCCGCGGGGGGGCTGACCCACGTCAATACCGTTCTCGCCCAGATCGATGTGAATATGACTCACCTGTGGTATCCTCAGATGCATCCGCCCTACGCCGGCTATGCCTTTATGACTCCAGAGTATCTGGTGTCTTTCTTCTTCCTGCTCACCTTTGGGCTGGCGGCAGCACCGCATGTGGTCAATAATGTCCTGGCCGCCAGGAATGCCAGTTACTTCAAATGGGCCCCTCTTGCCGCTTTTGTCATCTATGCGGTTGTCATGTATGTATGCAAGATCACCGGGTTCGCTGCCCGGTCCATGGTCCAGGAGGGTATGATCGCCATGCCCGCGAATGTCACCAATCCTGCGGACTACTCGTTCATCATAGCTTCCGAGTATGTCTTCCCGGGCATTTTTGCCCCACTGGTGGCAGTGATAGTGCTCTCCGCGGTTATGTCCACCACCGATCGTCTGATGCTGACCATAGGAAGCTATGTGAGCTGGGACATCTACCGGCAGTTCATCAATAAAGAGGCATCAGAAAAGTCTATCACCCTTCTGAGCCGGGCGGCAATAATCGCCTCTACCATTATAACTCTCTATCTTGCCTGGTCCAATCCGCCCCAGCTTCTCGCCTGGTTGATCTGGATGGCCATCGGGGTGATGCTGGCTTGCTTTGTAGTGCCACTGTTCGCCGGGCTGTACTGGCGCAGAGCCACCAGAGAGGGGGCGCTGGCTTCCATGATTGTGGGACTGGTTGGAACCTTCGCCTTCAGCTACTATGCGAAGTTCATAGCACCCATGCCTGTGCATCCCAGCATGTATGGATTTGTCCTGGCAGTGGCAGTGATGATCCTGGTCAGCCTGGTCACGGCCAAGCCCTCGGATAAGGTTCTGGATGATACCCGGACGGGTATGTTCATCCGCGGGGAGGAGGAGCGAAAGACCAGGTCCTGAATTATGCGGTTAAGACCCTCAGAATAGCTTAACCGCTCGTGAACAGCCCGGCAGCCGGCCGGGCTTGTTCGCTCAGGCTAAGCGATAAGATCTAATATGACTAGCAGATAGTAAAAGGGCAGGGCCCGTGGTCTAGCTGGTTATGACATCGCCCTTACACGGCGGGGATCACGCGTTCGAACCGCGTCGGGCCCATCTTTCCGTTCCCTGTTTTTAGATCAAGACCTCTTTCAGATCAGGAGCATTGTGAGGATTCCTGCCAGGGACATGGGCAGAAGGATGGCCGCTGTTCGGTTTCCGAATTCTCTGCTCCCCAGGAGATAAGCGATGGCCAGCTTCACCAGGGTGTTGGCGATCACCGCCAGGGTGATGGAAGTGGCGGCGACGCTTGGTACCAGGCTCGACCGGGCTAAAGTGGCCATGCTCAGGGTGATGGCATCAACATCCACGAGACCGGAGAGTATGCTGGCGGCATAGATTCCCGTATCTCCAAAGTAAAGGCCGGCAAGCCTGGATATGATCAGGACCAGGGCGAAGAGAGAGCCCAGCTTCAGAGCGGGAAGGATGCGGAAGGGGTCGGAGACCTTCACTGCCCCTCCTGCGGAGGGATTTCTGCGGTGAAATAAGTAGGCGAGGGCAGCTCCTACAGCGGTCATGGTCAGGAGGGGAACGAGCAGGTTCGGCAAGACCTCCTTGTTCACCACGGCGGCGATGAACAGCACGCGGGGGAAGACGGTGCTGCTGGCGATGGCGGTGGCGAAGACGGCAGAGGACAGTATCTGGGGATTGATCTTCGACTCCTCGGCCAGGGAGGTGGTGACGGCGATGCTCGATGCCAGGCCACCCAGGATGCCAGTGAGGGTCAGGCCTCTCTCCGCCCCCAGGATCCGGATGAGGATATAGCCGGTGTAGCCTATCAGGCTGACCAGGACCACAAAGAGCCAGATCTGGCGGAGGTTGATCACTCCCCAGGGGTCCAGGGGCTCCTGGGGCAGTATGGGATAGATAACCAGGGCTACGATGCCCATCTTGAGAGTGTCGAGCAGGTCTGCCTCGTTTAAGGCTTCCACGTAGCGGTGGGTGACTGTCCGGGTGGCCAGGATCCAGGTGGTGATGATGCCCAGGGAGACGGCCAGGGTGATCTTCTCAGGATCGCTGGCCAGCATTCCCAGGATGAATGTGACCACTGCAGCCACGGCGGCAGTGAGGTCTATCCGTCCCAGAGAGCTGACGGCGGAGGCGTAGCCCACCGCTACCAGGATGACAAATGAAAAGAGGGCGGCGACGGCGAAGAGGGGGCCAAACTTGACGGCCAGGGTGGCGGAGAGAGCGCCCGAGAGGGCGATGAGGATGAAGGTCCTCAGGCCCGCTACGCCTCGGACCTTATCCTCTGCCAGGCGGCGCTGGCGCTCAGTGCCTATGAGCGCTCCTATGAGCATGGCCACTAGAAAGGGATAGATGTCGACAAAATCCATTAGGCTATTTCTTTCATACTATGGTTAATAAATTTTTGCCGGCGGGATAATCGCAATAAGCTTTATGGCAGTGAAGGCAGTATGAGGTGGGATGGCAAAACAGAAGGTCCGGGATAGAGTCAGAGATTGCATTCGTATTCTGGAGGAGGGGTACGGCATCCCCGAAATGGATGAGATCGATCCCGTGGACCTGCTGGTCAGGACCATTCTCTCTCAGAACACCAGCGACACCAACAGCCTGCGGGCGTTCGCCCGTCTGAAGAGGGCCTATGGAGACTACGAATCGCTGCTCTCTGCCCCGGCGGAGGAGGTGGCAAGCTGCATCCGGGAGGGGGGTCTGGCGGAGATCAAGGCCCGGCGGATACAGGAGGTCCTCCTGCGGATCAAGAATGACCGGGGGGCGATGGATATCCACTTTCTGGGGGAGATGGACAGGGACGAGGCCATGCAGTACCTACTGGCGTTGCCGGGGGTGGGGCCGAAGACCGCCTCCATCGTCCTCCTCTTCGCCTTTGGCATGCCCTTCATGCCTGTGGACACGCACGTTTTCCGGGTCTCCCGGCGGCTGGGCCTGGTTCCCGATGGCCTATCGGTGGAGAAGGCGCAGAAGGCCCTGGAGGGGATCGTCCCGCCGGAGAGCTACTGTTCCTTTCACCTCAACCTGATCAGCCACGGGAGGCGGATCTGCCGGGCCCGTGGGCCAAAGCACGAGGAGTGCGCATTGAAGGAGTGCTGTGACTGCTTTTTGCAGGAGCTTTCTGCAGATGCTTCCCGCACATCCCTCCGGCAAGAGGCATCTGGTGTGCAGGGCCAAAAGCCTTAAATGATAGAAGGAACCACCCCCAATCCGCGCTCCGGTAGTGTAGCTCGGCCAATCATGTAGGACTCTCACTCCTTCGACTTGGGTTCAAATCCCAACCGGAGCATGAATTTTCTAGTAAAGCATCTTTTTATTCGCTCTCACAATAAGGACGCCGTTTTTCGGATTGACTACATCCTTGAAAGAGATCATGAGGACCCTAGCAAAGACTCCAGAGAAAGAAAGCATTCTAGGAATCGCAAGGTTCAGAGGTCATGACAAAAGCATTATCTGCAATTGGGTTGATCTGGTCTTATATAATATAAAAGAAAGGCTCCATGAGATGCTTGTGAGTCTAGACAACTGCTTCCGCCAGGGAGGGTATCTCTATCGCATGCCCGTTAATAGGAGGTATGGCCAAACCCAATCGCAATCTTAAGGCTATCACCCTTCGATAACGCCCTTCAAGTTCTCACGACATTCTTCTAGGGTTTTCCTATAGCCCACAAACCTGGAAGTTCGGGGATCTCGCCGTAGAAAGGCTCTTGGTCTTCGATGATCTCATAAGTTGCCTTTGATAAAGCCGCCTGGATATACTCAGCGAACATAGCATTTTTCCTATGCGCTCTTAAAGGATTTAAAGTCTGATCATATCCCTGGCGGTGTGATTCAGGCCACATCGAAACCTATATCTCTCCTGCGAGATGAGTACATGACATGGCCGGAGCAAAAGAACGGACAGTTATCCAGGATGCAAACGAGACCGCCCTGAAGGAATTTGAGGAAGGGGTTCGCAGAAGCATCAAACAGGCGGATGCCGGTTTAGTCAAGACCTTCAAGACTAAGGAAGAGTTCTTGGACCATTTGAGGAACCTTGAGTAGGTCACATGGACTTTGAATCAACTCCTGAGTTTGAGGAGCAGTTTTCAAAGCTTACCAGGAAGAATAAGGCGCTGAAAGAGCGCTTCCTTAAGAAAATCAGCCAGATTCTCGATAATCCATCAATAGGTAATCCAAAGAGCCACAATCTAAGGAACGCTCGCGGCACCCATGTAAACCCTTATGTCATCGTTTATAGGATAAAAGGAAACCGAGTCCAATTTTTATATGTGGATCATCATAATTTTGTCTACCCAAGAGCGGCGGAAATCCTAGAAAAGATAGAAAGAGAAGGCTAGATGCCCAACTGTGGGATGCAGGCAAAATAGGCTTTCATCAACCCCCTCAAATCAATCTCGAATCGCTACAAAGGAGGCCACCCTTTGATACGGAGTCAGAACGTAAAGATCTTTTAGATCGTTTGAACCCAGATCCCCGATTTTGATAAATTATGAGTACGGCAACCGCTGCCCGGTGAACGTTGCAGGAAGCAGCATGTCCATGCAGAAGATTGATGCTCTGGACAATTGCCAAAGGGACAGGTCACTGGCGTTCGGACAGAGCTTTTTGTTGGAGTCATCTTTAGATCAGGAAGAGCACATATGTCATTGCTTTTTGCCGATTATCTTCAGCCCAATCTACTCTTAAGAAGTCACCATCAAATGTGGCAATCCTGGAGCTCTCATGTTTAAGACAGGTGGAAACGATTAATGCATCATTGGGCAATAAATTGTATCTGATCATGATACTCTTCCACTCATTCAGATCATCATTAATCGGAAGAATTGAGACCTCCCTCTCTTCAATAAGCTTGAACAAGAGATCCAAATCCGCCTTAAAAGGACCATAGCCTCTTTGAACGATGGCCCTGCGAAATTCAAAGTAGTTCTTGGCCCCATATCGTTCTTTGCAGAGCTTGCGAAGGGAGACATAGATCAGTTCGCTCAAAACCGTTGATGATGTAGCCATATCGGATGGCATCAAGATGATCTCTTGGGCGGATTTACTGAATTTCGTTTGCACCAAAACGCTGTATTCTACATTCGTATCTAGAAAGATCACATCTGGGCCTCTTCTTCAAACTCGTCTAGCTCTTCCATAGACCCCTCGCCAAATGCCCCGAGAAAATCGGAGATATCAAATCTCTTTATCGTGAGCTTGATCTTCTCTCCTTCTTTAAAATCTACCTCATGAAGTGGCTTCAGGACGCCACGTTCGTAGACGCATTCGATGGTCTTGGATGTGCTCATAATTTTGCCTATGGACCTATTTGGCTTGCCGGCTCAAATACTCTTCTTATCCAAGGCTTCGTGCAATACCTCAGGAATAAAAAAAACCATCACTTCATGCAAAAGCTTTTTCGTCTGCCAGGGCAAATTCGTCTCCAGGAGGATTACAATAATTGACGATCTGCCCCACATCTGCAAAGCCTGCTGCACAGTTATCTCCCGTCATTGCTCCTCTCCGGGAGGCTTTCTGCCTTGACTGAGCCCGTTCGCTGGGGGCCGGACAACCCCCATCCGCTCTGCGGGAGGAAGACCGAGCTGGTCTGGGACGGCAAGTATGATGAGTACGGCCTTCGCCGCCCGGTGGACGTTGCCGGCAGTGCCATGCCCATGCAGAAGATCAAGACCGTGAATATCCCCCGGAGCGATGCCCTGGCTGGCGGCCAGACCACCCTGGGAGAATTGAAGACCACGCGGCATATATAGAAGAAAAGCACTTTGCTGCTGATGAAACAGCGCCGGTGCAACGATAGAAATCCAGCAATCTCTTATCTATTGGGGGATTTTTAGTGTCAGGACGAGTAACCGCTGAATTGCTGAAAGGCTTCTTAGAAGCATTCAACCGCCACGACCTCGATTCCATTATGGCCTATTTCGCAGATGATTGTGTCTTCTACATGCCAAGAGGGGCCAAGCCCCGTGGCAATCGATATGTTGGGAAAAAAGAGGTCCGGGCAGGTTTAGCAAAACGATTTGAAGGCATACCTGATGTGCATTATAGGGATGACCAGCACTGGGTCTGTGGCCGCCTGGGTGTCTCTGAGTGGACGCTTACCGGCACAACTGCATCGGGGCAAAAGATCGAGGTACGAGGAGTCGACCTGCTTGAGTTCGTTGAGGGAAAGATCATCCGCAAGGATTCTTTCTGGAAGATACTGGATTGAGCGACAATGTCAATTTAAAAATATCAGTGTGGTTAAGCAACCATGCTTTCTATTCATCGCTCCACTCCTATCTTATCTGAGAGAGAAAGATCATGTTGCGGAAAAATAAGGCAATTAGAAGCGTGGCCCACTCTGCAACACTATTAGCATCAAAAGGACCATTCAACGGCCTGGAAGAGCGGAGGATGCCGTCTCCCTTCCGGAAGACCAGGCAGAAGATGAGAATGATAAGCAAGGACCAGACTACTGGATAGCTTGGACGCACGCTATAGCCACAGGAGACACAGGCCAGTACCTCCATGATCTTCGAGGTGCCCAGTCCCTTCTCTTGCAGATCCAATCTTCGTATACAACAGGCAGCAGCAATGAAACCGGTTGATTTCTGTATCGTTGAGAAGGATGCAAGAGCCCGCCCCGAGCGTGGCCTTCTCAAAGAGCAGCGAGGAGATACTTGCTCCTTTGAGCTTGATGTCCTCGTTAAAGCTACTTATCTTATCTGATCCGGACGGCTACCGCAGATATTTAAAATCTGCCATTACGCTATTGCTGAATAACTCCGAAAATAAAAGAATGAGGCGGTTATTTCGACCTCATTATACTGCTTCTACATTGACTTTTGGCTTTTTGCCATTGATTTCTGCCATTGCAGTATATGTGCCAGGGCCATCAATCTGCAAAGTCTTGCTGAGTGGAGTGGCTGCGGCCAGATATTCCAGGTTAGACGGCGAGCCATCTACTTGAATGGTTGATTCTGCAGTCGCTTTTTTGCCCTTGATGCTTGCTTTCGTGGAGTATGCGTCTACGTTTATATGCTGAGGCTGATTTAAATTATATCTAATTCCCGCTCCTTTTTCAATGCGTAAAAGAGAAGCGAGTGTGGTATCCGTAATTGACACATAGTACCCATTTGGCAAATTTAATTGGGCATAATCAGCGATCACGCTTGTCTCAACATTTCTGGCAGACGCTGCACCCGAATAATTACTCAGCGAGTAAGGCTCTTGGGTTTCGAGAGAAAAGCTATCTAACGAATGGATTACCTGATTATCCAAAGTCTGAGCAAACTCAACGAGACGAGTACGCCGGTTAGATTGGCAGGAGAATGACTCTATCCATTGAGATGCTATTGCGCTTTCTTTCGATGCTTCTGCATAGTTAGAATAATTTTTTGCATAGGTTTTCCCGAAGTCATCAGATGTTTGAAATAAAACCCCCGCCCGATTCCCTGCGGAATTAGTGGCTACTGCTAGGGCACTGATTGAGCTTGCATTTGAAACTGTTAGTGCCTCTCCTGCAGAGACGTACTTGCTCAACCATCCACCACCTTCGCCAGGGTGGAGCTTATAGCGGTAGTCGTAATAATCTGAGTTAACGATATTAACGGATATCTCTGCACGGGCACCATCAGCGTTTTGAACAAAATGGGACTCTTTTATCGACCCAGTCCCGCGTATTGATTGCTCCATTCCATCACTACCTCCAAAAATCGCGCTCCCCGTTAGAGTCCCATCTTCTGGAACTGATAGATCTATTAACGAACCACCCGAGCAGCCACCACTACTATAGGATGTGCTCACCTGGACAGCATTTGATCCTTGAATACAAGAAAACGTTATTAGCAGTATTAATATCAAATATCTTGGTTTCATAATATCCAACTCCTTCGTTCAATAAGGGAGATGGGAAGATGGTTTCTCCCCATTATACCTGCTCTACAATGACGTTTGCCTTCTTACCATCGAATTTTGCCATTGCAGTATATGTTCCTGGCTGATCTATATGCCAGGTCCTTGGGAAAGACAAATATGGATTTTCAATGTAGCTAACGTAATCAATGGGCAGGTGTTCTACTTGAAGGGGCGGATAGTCCACTTGAATGGTTGATTCCGCATTCACTTTCTTTCCCTTGGTGCCAGCTTTCGAAGAGTATGCACCTATTATCGGGCGGAATTGCTCGAAAAATGAATTATAAGAGACCGCAGCACTATTAGGTTCTTGGTTAAATGCACCAGTATAATCAGAGATCGCCCCATAGAACTCATTTGACAAATTCAACTGGGTATAATCAGCAGCCACGTCTGTCCCACCATTCGCAGATACATCTGCAGAATATCCCCCCAGTGTGAAATATACACCGCTAATCCTGAGGTTGTGGTATGATTGAGCGTTCAAATTTTGGGCAATTTCAATAAGATCGGCATATTGGCCAGACTGGCTAGAAAGGCCTTCCAGTCGTTGGGATGCTTTTGCACCTCCTTTTGAAGCTTCTGCATAATTGGAATAGCCCTCTATAGAGGCCCTTCCAAGGTCATCAAAGGTATCCAATATTACATCCGCCCGGTCACCTCCTGAATTGGAGGCTTTTGCATCTGCTGTGATCGATGCTGCATTTAGGACTGTCAGTGTCTCTCCAGCCGAGACAGATTTGCTCGACCAGCCACCGCCTTCCCCTGGATAGAGCGCATAGCTATAGTCGTAATTCTCTGAGTCCACGATATTGACAGATATTTCTGCCCGAGCACCATCTGCGTTTTGAACAAAATGCGACTCTCCCATCGACCCAGTACCAGCTATTGACTGCGTTATTCCGCCGTTGTCTCCCAAGATCGCTTTCCCGTTTAGGGTTCCATCATATGGAACAGCTAGATTCACTGATGAGCCCCCGGAGTTGTCTCCACTACTGTAGGATGTGCTCACCTGAATGGCATTTACTCCAGGAATAAATAAGATGATGATGAATAAAGTTATCACTAGATATTTTGATTTCATAGTACTCAACCCGTTTTACTAAACTATTATATATGTACGTTAAACCCGTAAATACTACCGCTAATTACAGATACGAAATCCGGGTCCGAGTACGTTATTCGTATTGGTTAATCTGCTTTTCAACTTTTAATCTAAATTATAATAGTAATTTATTGCATGTGATAATATGTTTAGCTAGTTAAATCCCTCAGTAAATTTTCGCCTTTTTTGGGTGGCTTCAGTAACCTGTTCACTAAATCCGGTTTCACCTCTTTCTGCCATTTGACTTCGTCTCTAGCAGTATGTAATAAATCCAAGACGGTATACAATCTTCATGGAACTATGTCAGACGCTAACAAAGATAAGAAAAGCCGATCAGCCTGCAACTGGTTATTATCGTGAACGCATCATCCGCGCCTTCCTTCAACGAGGGGAGACCTGGTCGCCGGCTCGGGCAAGACCAAGGTGATGAGCCTGGCCATCGTCTGGAGCTACTTTCACTCCCTGCGAGAGGAGGAGTCTATTCTGGCCAGGGACTTTCTCATCATCGCCCCCAACATCACCGTCTTCGAGCGGCTAAAGGAGGACTTCGGGGACGGCAGGATCTTCGAGGCAGACCCCCTCATCCCCGAAGCCTGGAGAGGAGACTGGAACATCTCCGTTGTCCTCCAGGACGAGGCCAGCGGAGCGGCCACCGGGGGCAGGATCTATCTGACCAACATCCACCGCCTCTATGACACCTCAAAACGCAGGTCAAAGAGCCTGGTGGAAAGCCACGACTGGCTAGGGCCTGCCGTCTCCAGGTCCAGAGCCCTTGATACCGGTGAGGCATTGAGAGAGCGGGTGACCTCCCACCGTAAAATTATGGTCCTGAACGATGAAGCCCATCATCTCTGGGACCCGGACAGCGCCTGGAATGATGCCATAGAATATGTCCACCAGACCATCCATGATCGAACCGGAGGAGAGATCGTCTCCCAGCTGGACTTCTCCGCCACACCCAAGGACAACCATGGCAGGATCTTCCAGCATGTGATCTGCGATACCCCCCTGGGCGAAGCAGTGGACGCGGGCATAGTCAAGATCCCGATTATAGGCCGGGGCGAGGGGCTGGTGGAGCGCCCCAGCGAGAATGCGGCAGACCGATTCCAGCAGCACCTGATGATCGGATACAAGCGCTGGCTTCTCTCAAGAGAGGAATGGAAAAAGAGCGGCAAGAAGGCGTTGCTCTTCATCATGGCTGAAAACACCGAGGCCGCAGATCAGATCGCCCGGGAATTGAATAACTCCTCATTGTATTCGGAGCTCAATGGCCGGACCATAAACCTTCACACCCGCCTGAAAGGCAAGATCAAATGGATGGGAGGGAAGAAGAGCGGCATACCGGTATTTGAGGCGAGCGAGAAGGATATCAAAGACGAGGATCTGAGGGAACTAAGAAAGCTCTCCCGCGAGCTTGACCAGGGAACCAGCCCCTATCAATGCATCGTGTCCGTCCTGATGCTCCGGGAGGGCTGGGACGTCCGAAACGTTGCCACCATTGTTCCCCTCCGTCCCTACACCGCCAAAGCCAACATCCTTCCCGAGCAGACCCTGGGCCGGGGTCTGCGGCGCATGACCTATCCCGGCGGCCCCCATGAGATCCTGACCGTTGTCGAGCACCGGGCCTTTGTGCAGCTATATGAGGACCAGTTGGGAGAAGAGGGCGTCTACCCCACGGTGGTGGATGTGGAGAAGGTGCCCAAGATCACCGTGAGCATCTTCCCAGATGGCGAGCACAAGGATCTGAATCAACTGGATATGCTGGTGCCTACCATCTCCCCCGCCTACACCCGCATTCCCAAGCTGGAAGGATTGACCATCGAGGACATTAAAAAGCAGTTCTCCTCCCTCAAGCCTCTGAAGCTCAAAGAGCAGTCCTCCGAGGAGATCCACTACGAAGGAAGACATCTCATAACCAACGAGGTTGTGGAGGAGATGAACATCAAGCTCCCCCTGCTGGAGAGCGGAGTCGGGGCCATATCCTTCTACCGCAGCGAGCTGGAGCATATCACCGGTCTGCATGGTCTTCACTCCTCTCTCGCTCCCCTGCTGGAGATATTCCTGACTGACATGCTCTTTGGGGAGAGAGTGTCCCTCTTCGACCAGCGCCTGATCAACCGCCTGGCTGATCACGATGTCAGGGAGCATATCCGGGGGGTATTCGTGCCACTCATCCTGAGCAAGAGCACCATCAAACTGGAGGAGAGGGCAATTGGCAGCGGCAGATCGGTGGTTCAATGGAAGCCCTACCAGGCCAACCACTCCGAGCGCCATCCCACCATTGAGGCCTCCAAGACCGTCTTCAACCTGGTTCCATGCACTAACGCCTTCGAGAGGGATATGGCCCTGTTCTTAGACCGGGCTCATGATGTCAAGGCCTTCTTCAGAAATGCCGGTCCGGAGGCGATCAGAATCGATTATCAGACCCATACCGGCAGGCTGGCTCATTATACTCCCGACTTTGTAATCCTGAAAGACGGTGGCAGCTATGTCATGCTTGAGACCAAGGGCCGGGTGGACATAGATGTTCCCCTCAAGATCCGGGCGGCGATGGCCTGGTGTCAGGCCGCCTCGGATAGCGGAATCAAATGGGAGTACCTCTATGTTCCCCAGGAGATCTTCTCCCGGATCGATGATAATCAGCTTGAGATACTGTTTTCCTTATGCGAACCAGCCAAGCAGAACCTCATCCGGGAGAAGATAGAAGCTCCCTTGAGCCTGGAGAAGGGCAACCTGGAGAAGATCGCACTGGATGAATTCATTAGCGATGAGGATTTCGATCGCCTGCCCTTGAAAGCGAGAAAGGGCGTTCAGGAGGCTATAGCCCTCTTCAAATTCTTGGAGAATAAGACTGAAGTCTCCTATTCTCCTGTCTTCGCTCCGCTTCTCGGAGCAGTGGATGAAGCGGCCAAAGGATACATCTCCACTCTCAAAGGTGCCATTCCCGATGATCCCAATAAGAGGCAGGGGTTCTTTGAGCCCGATTTGAGCGTCCTGCATCCAAGAGACGAGAGCTTTCATAAGAGGCAAGCGTTCAACTTGCGCCGGACTCTTCTGGAGAATGATGGGATAATGCCCATAGGGCTATTGAAATGGTGCCTGGAGTATGCAAAAAGCCCCAAGGTACCGCCCGGTGGGATCTTCTCTGCGATTAAAAGCAAATTTGCCGGTGCAGAGAAGAAGGATATATTGATACTGTAGATAAAATTTATTCCTTCAGAAATGAGTATATTGCCCATCAGGAAAAAGAGCTGGATGACATGAATACTGCAAAGCAGGCCGTTGATGATTGGATATCGGGGCTGATAATTATATTGAAAGATGGATAGGGGGGGTGGATAAGCTCAATCTAGCAACAAAATAGTTTAAATATTTTAAATTTAAATTGTTAAAAGGAGCGCGATTATTATCATAACCATCTGTTAATTTTTATATATTTAGTCTTAATAAACACCAGCTCAAACCAAAACTATAAACGCTAACCATGAGTATACAGAAAAAAGCACTTTGCTGCTGATGAAACAGCGTCCAGTGCAACGATAGAAATCCGGCAATTTCTTACCTATTGGGGGTTTTTTAGTGTCAGGAAGAGTAACCGCTGAATTGCTGAAAGGCTTCTTAGAAGCATTCAATCGCCACGACCTCGATTCCATTATGGATCATTTCGCAGATGATTGTGTCTTCTACATGCCAAGAGGGGCTAAGCCCCGTGGCGATCGATATGTTGGGAAAAAGGAGGTCCGGGCAGGTTTAGCAAAGCGATTTGAGGGCATACCGGATGTGCATTATGGGGACGACCAGCACTGGGTCTGTGGCCGTCTGGGTGTCTCTGAGTGGACGCTTACCGGCACAACTGCATCTGGGCAAGAGATCGAGGTACGAGGAGTTGACCTGCTGGAGTTCGCTGAGGGGAAGGTCATCCGCAAGGATTCTTTCTGGAAGATATTGGAGTGACCGGCAAGTCTGTTTGCGCTCTCATCTCAAATGTGATGCCACAATCACCGCACTCGTATATGCCGTTCCATATGCTGCAGCATGAATTGCCAGATAGCTTCGTGCTAGCCTCTGATAGGGCGCAATCAACAAGATCAGCGTTAGGTCTCCCAACACCTTTATTAATCAAGTTACCATTTCCAGAAGGAGGCTTGAATTATGGAATTCCTTGACATTATGAGCATCTCACACCGCTATATGGAGATACTAAATCCTTCCACGGCGGAAAAGATCATCAAACTTGGCAAATTGCTCAAACTGAAAAAAGGAAAACGAGTCATTGACTTCGGTTGTGGTTGTGCCGAATCCCTTACTCTCTGGGCGGAGGAATTCGGTATTACTGGTATCGGAATAGATATATCCGGGGATTTCTGCAACCGGGCCCGGCAAAAAATGGCTTCGAGGGATTTATCAGACCAAATCGAAATCGTTTGCTCCGATGGGGCGGATTACATATTCGAAGAAGGGGCTTTCGATGCCGCAACATGTATTGGATCAACGTTTATTTTTGGCGGCTGCCAGCAGACACTCCAGGTACTGAAGCGAGCAGTTCATCAGAATGGACGCCTTGGTATCGGTGAAACCCACTGGCTTAATAATCAGGTACATCCGGCATACGCCCAAAAACAGACCACTACCCATACCGAAGCAGAACTAGCTCAATTTGCTCGGGATGAAGGCTTAGAACTCGAATACATCATTCGTGCCAGCGGCGACGACTGGGACAGGTACATTTCGGATGGTTGGTATGGACTGATACGTTGGCTAGAAGAAAATCCCACCCACGCGGACTATGAACAGGTATTCAGGCATTTCCGCACCGACCAGGATGATTATTTACAGTTCCAGCGCCAATATATGGGTTGGGCCATGTACTGCCTCGCTCCCCATTAAATCTCGTTGATATGCAGTCATCTTCGAAAATATTTTTATTGATGCCACTCTGGGCACCATTTTTCCTGTGGGATGAGTTCAAGCCATGGCCCGAGCCGCCTAAACATTCACGAAATCTGACAGATTCAATTTACGCCAGCACCCTCTTGAAGTTCTGCACCTCGTTAATTTCACGAGCACTCTTTTTATTTGGGATGATATCGGACCTGGGCAAAATCAACTCCAGTGTTGCAGATTCCTTGACAGGTCTTTATATCAGCCATCTGCGGCAAAGAGACCTGCTAGTCGATCGGGTCAGCCCCAGCTTCTTGGACAAAAACTGGCCGGCTCAGACAGAGTGGTCCACAAAGCGGTGCGGGACGTATTCTTTGCCTCACCCATCTATCCACGGCTCATCAATCAAGACGCAGTGAAGGATGTTATAGCGAAAGGTGTCTCTTCTGGCACATTTGCCTATGTGGGCAAGTCCCAGGACGGAGAGTACGATCCTGTATACTATAAGCAGACACTTTCGCCCGGCGAGATAGAGATCACTGACGACATGTTCCTAGTGAAAGATCCGAAATCAAAGACCGAGCCTAAAGTGTCCATCAGCGTGACACCTGCACAGGTTCGTGTTCAGCCAGGGGAAGAGATCACATTTAGTGCCCAGTGTCTGGATAAAGAAGGCCAGAAGATGGCTGCAGAGGGGCTAATGTGGAGTTCTACTGGCGGCACAATCGAGTCTCAGGGACTCTTCCGGGCTGGCCAGCAAGATGGAACTTTTATTGTCACAGCCTCATCCGGGAAGGTACAAGGCACAGCTACAGTGGATGTAGTGAAGGAACCACTCTCCCAGCCCGCTAGTCTGGGGATCTCTCCCGGTGAGGTGGTTCTGGGCAGGGGCAGGAGCCAAGCGTTTACTGCTAAAGGATACGACCAGGAGGGAAGAGAGGTCTCCTTAGGCAGAGTTGTATGGGCAAACGAAGGCGGGTCCATAGATGATAGAGGATTTTTCCAGTCCGGCCAGGAAGAGGGATCGTTTGAGGTGACTGCCGGCTCTGGCGAGCTGAAGAGCACTGCCTGGATTATCGTCAAAGGAATCAATGCCATCTGGTCAGGTGAGGTTCCACACCAGAGAGGGTCTCAGTTCTACAATAAAGTCCTCATGAGGCATGTGATGGGCAAGAAGCTCAAGCTCAAGGTGGAGGTTAATCTGGAGGACGTGACTGCGGAGGATATTGAGCAGATGCGGATAGCCCTGCAGGAACTGGGGCTAAATGATGATGTGCAGGCTAACTGAATGGATAATTGATCATAGTTACTAAAATTAAGGCTTGGCGGCAATCGATGGCAATCGACCTCAATTGTCTGAGACGAAGAAGGAGCAGAATAGGAAAAAGATATTCAAATAAATTTATAGCATCAGAGATGTAGGGGCCTTTTGCCACTATTTATAAATGTTTTATGGCATGCGGTTTAAATCAATCATTTATTTATATAAAGAAAGGATTGTACTTATTTTTGATTCTTGTCTAATTAAATGCCATGATCGCTGGGTAGAATGATGGTGAGATTTATGTTCGATGAGCATAATACCTTAGGGAAACAACAAGGTAGATCGGCAGTGGGACCACACTGCTTTTTCATAAACAATGGATAGGTTATCTTTATGTTTTCAAAAGAAAGATTACCGACAATAGCAGGGGTCTGCAGCTGCAAAATGGCATTATGGATCACATTAGTGCGCCAAGAGCAATCCCGGCATCAACATATATGAATTCATTTAAGTACATTTATGACTGAACCTAAGATTATGCTATTTTATTCCTGTCAGTTTGCTGTTCTGCTAGATGGAGTGATATTATGCATTTGGCCCGAGGATTTTTTAAAATGAATGCCGGAAGCCATCTCGTTTCACCTGCTTTAGGATTACTTCGCGTTCCCGTTTCAGGAGGATGATTAAATATGTCATTGAAGATGAAATTATTTATGGTTAGTGTATTCCTATTACTGGCAATTTCAGCCGGTGAAGATGCAAGAATCGAACTAGACAGTTCGACAATAACTGAGGACTCAATGAGTCGGGCTAATTTTCTTCATTCTGAGCCAATCGTATCTCCTTTTGATCAAAAGCTCATCAATGAGATTACATTTCAAAAACAAAAAATGAGCACTATTTATGGACCTCCGCAGGTATCTCCAGCCAATGACGCAACATACCATTTCATTCTGCCGATAGACGAACGAACAGATAATCCATTCAGAATTGCCGTAGTCGGAGATTCAATTGCCTGGGGAAATGGATTGAATCAAGAAGATAAGTACTACAATAAAGTTGCAGAAGAGCTTCGAAGAAAGCTGGGAAGACCGGTTGAAGTTACTGTCTATGCACATTCGGGGGCAGTGATATCGGGAGAATCAGGCAAGTCCAAGAAAGATCCAAACCTGAATAGCGGTTATCCTACATTAATGGATCAGGCAAAATTCGTCTCAAAAGATACAGATCTTATTTTGGTATCGGGAGGTATTAATGACGTAGGTGTTAGCAATATACTCGATGCTAATACACCTGAAACTACCATACGAACTAAAGCTGAAGGAATTAAAAAAAATATGGAGCATTTGCTCAAAGACCTCACAAGTGAAACAGACGCCAAAATAATAGTTACCGGCTATTACCCGATTATTTCTGATGAGAGTAAATTGGAATGGCAAGATAGATTTGATAGCGGAATTGCTGCATTAGGATCTGAAAAAACAATATCTCAAACAGAAAGCGTCTTATTAGCTGCAGGTTCTGATCCAACATATACAACTGCCAAAATAGAAGCGGGATGGTATTTATCAGATGGAATAGCACATAATATTGAAAATATATTTAGCGATGATGCGAATTTGAAAGCTAATTCGTACACATTTTATTCTACGTCATATAGCAGCCTTAAAGATGCTGTAGACAGTGCAGATAATGGCCAAGATCGCATATTATTTGTTGATCCGTTATTTCAAGGAAAAAATAGTTATGGTGGGAGTGAACCGTTTTTATGGGAATTGACATCGCTAACCGAATCAAATGATGATCAATTTGACGAACGATCTGAGTTGACAAATCTGATAGATGTAAATAGAGTTAATGCGATAGGCCATCCCAATAAAGAAGGAGCATCAAAATATGCAGATTCCATAATAAAAACCATAGAATCTAAGGGATCCATTTGGCTGCCAAGTTCCACCACCGAAGAGACAATGGGTACAGCCGCGGCAGATTCACTTTCGGTGGGCTCTCCTGAATCGGAATCTAAAATCAAATGGATAGAGACAAGCCCACCAGATACTGAGAAATCTAATGCTAAGAAAACTGCCCAAGTTACAACTCAATCCAACGATGCCAAATTTTCCAAAGGCGACAGAATTGAGGCAACGGATAGCCTGAACGTCCGAGATTCACCAGGATTATCCAGTAGCTCCGTGCTCAGCACCATGTCTGAGGGAAGCACAGCTACGGTTTTGAGCGGTCCATATTTCAAAGACGATCTCACCTGGTGGCAAGTGAGCTTTGATGACGGCATAACTGGCTGGTCTGCCGAAGACTGGCTTGATTCAGCATCTGCATACCAGGAACCTGTTTATCAGGAATCCGCCTATGAGGAACCTGAATATCAGGGCCCCAGAAGCCTCGGCGAGAGAGTGGTTACAACCGAAAGATTGAATGTAAGATCTGAATCCGGAATCGTCTCTCAGATTATCACCACTGAGTCTGTAGGAATGACCGGTAGGATCGCATCCGGCCCAACCTACGCAGATAATTACTGGTGGTGGCAAGTGAGCTTTGATGACGGCATAACTGGCTGGTCTGCCGAA
>JAXDAR010000048.1:0-6546 GCA_034679645.1 Methanothrix sp.
AATAGACAGTTCCGCTCCCTCCCGATCCAGATCATAGACTATCGCTCTTTCCGCTCCTCCCGCGCCTATCAATAGAAACCGGCTGCCCTTTATTCTGACTCCCGCCACCTGCAGAGCCAGCAGCGCCCCCCATCCGTCGGTATTGTGGCCCCGAATCCGGTTCTCTGCTCCTTTCTCCCCGGCATCAGCGGAAAAGGATATGGTGTTCACGGCACCAATCGCCCTGGCCAGGTCATCGGCCTGCAGAATATCCAGGTCCAAAGCCTCCTCCTTGAGGGGAATGGTCAGGTTCAGCCCGCCAAATCCCATAGCAGCCGCGCCCAAAATGGCATCTTTCAACTTTGACCGGCCCACTCGAAAGGCATGGTAGCAGGCTTTTATTTCCAGGGCCTGAAAAGCGGCATTCTGCATGGCAGGAGAGAGGCTGTGCTCAATTGGATCGCCAAAGACTGCAAAGATCTTCATCTACACCATACTCCAGATATGCAGTACATACCAGAGCACCCCTCCTGCCACCGCCCCAAAAGCTGTAGCTGCCAGGTTCACTCCGTTATTGCTCAGGGTGCCCCGGCTCTGCAGAGTCGCCCCCAGGAGGCTGTCGAAGTTGGTGCCCAGGAATCCTGCTGCCGTCCCGATAACGATCCCGATCGATCCGGTCATCCCGCTGATCACAGCCAAGATGCCGATGATGAGAGCGCCGATGAGAGATGCCCCCTCGCCAAGCAGAGTCACTCCTCCATCCACACCCGGTTCCGTCTCCTTCAATGTGGTTATCATCCTCGGCTTGGAGCGGCTGGTCTCTCCGATCTCGCTTGCCAGAGTATCTCCGTTGGCCGTGGCCACAGAGCCGACGAAAGCGTATAAGAACAGGTCATTCCCATAGATTCCATAGAGTACAGCCATGGCCAGCGGAGCCAGGCTGTTGCTGAATACGTTCTTGTAGCCGCGCACCCCGCCGTGGGACTGGGCTATCCCCAACTTCTCCTTTTTGGCATATCCATAGCGAGTGAACCCGCCACCCATCAGATAGAAGACCAAAAGAAGCAAAAACCAGCTCAGTCCGGAGAAGATGATCACCAGGAAGCCGACTATGGTCTCGCTGATCACAGCAGGTGCGTCCGCCGCTTTGGCCCAGTAGGCTCCCACCCCCAAGAGGAGGGCGAAAAGGCAGATGATGAGGATGAGATGAAGTTCGGGGAATGGATAATGAAAGGAGAAGAGCCACATCACCATGGCAGTGCCGAAGGGAACGGCAAAGTCTCTCATCCTGGATGCCTGATTGAGAAATGTGCCGGAAAGCCCGCCCAGGACCGCCAGGAACATGGCGCTCTCACTGGGAATGCTGCCCGCGGAAATCCAGGTCGCGAGGGGATAGCCCAGGGCAACAGTGATGAGAAGATGCACTATGCTCCCCCCCAGGGAGTCGAACCTCTGGCGGCCCAATGGGGCAAAGGTGGAGGCGACAAAAGAGATGGCGATAACATACAGGGGAAGATCGATATCCACTAGGGAGAGCACTGATCTGATGACCAGGAGCAGCCCTAAAGTGGCGGCGAGCAATCGTACGCCCTTATCGAGCAGCGCCGCTGCTGCCAGGGGAATTACCGTCAGCACCCCGGCACAGGGGAGAAGCATCGCCATGAGTCCTATGGCCAGCCGGGCGGCGTCCTTGCGGTGCATGCAATACAGACCAATTTCATCGCAAAAATACTTTGCCTATGGAAAACCAGTAGTTGAATTGATATGATTCACCGTCTTTATGAGCAGCTTTTGGAGATGCGTATATCCAAAGGCAATCTTCCCGGCTGCATAGCCATCGTCCTCAGCTCCGGAGACCTGCTCGACGAGGGGCTGTGCAGGCTCAAGGAGATAATCGAGTGGAGTAGATCTATAGGCCTTTCTTCCATCGTCCTTTATATAAATGATATAGAGCCATCTCTCTGCCAGAAGATCGCCGACTCTCTGCGAAGCTCTCCTGCCCAAATCTCTCTGCACACGGCAGATGCGGATCTCTTCACGGGCGCGGGCGGTAGCCTGAAGGTGGCAGTCTCCCTGGGCTACGGGGGCAAAAGAGAGGTGACAGAGGCATTTCGAGATCTTCTCAGAGAGGTGGAGGAGGGAAGTCTGGATCCCGAGGATATCGATGAAGAGGCGATAGAATCCCGACTGCGTTTCAGTCAAAAGCCCGATCTGGTGATAAGAGCAGGAGGAAAGCAGCTCAGTGATTTCATGATCTGGCAGGCGGCCTATTCGGAGCTTTATTTTACCGATGTCAACTGGCCGGGGCTGCGCAGGATCGACTTTCTCCGCGCCATCAGAGACTATCAGGGAAGAGAGAGGCGCTTTGGCCGCTGATCAATTGATCAATTCGATCAAATTGATCAATTCGATCAATTTTGATCAATTCGATCAATTTTGATCAATTCATTTCCGGCCGGGGTATATCCTTTGGGGAGAGAATACAGAGAAACCGGGCAGGAATCTTTTCCGATATGACGATGTCATCGTTTACGGTCATCATATTCACTCCTTCTTCTCTGGCCGGAGCAGCGTCGACCTGAATCACCCTTGGATTCCCGGTGCGATAGCCTGCCACCTCCCAGGCCTTCTGCGGGGTGGTGGAGAGGTGGACATACCTCTGGGAGGCGGACTTGAGGCCGATCTCCAGGATCCTGTCTGCTTCCTCTTCACTCGCCCCATAGTATAGCAGGGAATGACGGCTTTCCGGGTGATTCAACTCTATGTCTATGGAATGGCCGTATCTGGCCCGGATCCGCTGATCTCGGATCTCATATCTCTGCTTGGGATCGGATTGGACAAGGGCCACCACCTGCTCTTTGCTGGCCCAGCGATGCCTGTTTTGCACTACCTCCCCCAGCTTTGAGAGATCGACCCAGCCCTGGGAGTCCATCTCCAGGCCCAGGTCATGGGGAAAATGCCTCAGGCCTCCAGCCACCAGTCTGCCCAGCTGTTCCGTCTTGGCCTCATCCAGAATAAGCTGACCGGCAAGACCGCACTCACAATGCTCTCCTCTGAAAAATCCATGCTGAGGGCAACGCTTGATCATCATTAGACCTCCTCTGTCATCATGAAAAGCCTTTCGCTTGTGCAAAGACTCAAATATTCCCATTGGGAATAAAACATTATGCCCGGTTCGAAGGATGTTGAGAAGAGAATAAGCCGGATGCTCGATATGGATGAAGAGGAGCTGATGGCCGAGCTGGAAAGGTCTTTTAATTTGTCTGACGGCTGTGATGAGCGGATTGCTGGCAGCCTGGAAGAGATGATCCAGGAAGTGGACAGGCTCCTTTTGAAGATCGATCAGCTGGAAGAGGAAGAGTTCGATATTCACAACTGGGAATCGAATCAGGAGTGAATACATTTGGACACTCTTCCCGATATTCAGGCCTGCGAGCCGGATTTTCCCTTCAATCTGACCAGAGTGGGCGTCACCGGAGTCAAGAAGCTGATCAAGGTGGAGAGGGGAGGTGAGGAGAGGCCGGTGGTTTTGATATCCAATTTCGAGGTCTTCGTCGACCTTCCATCCGACCGCAAGGGTGCCAACCTCTCCCGGAACTTCGAGGCCATAGATGAGGTCCTGGAGGATGCCATTAACCGGCCGGTCTATGTGATAGAAGAGCTATGCGGCGAGATCGCCAAGAGGCTCCTTGCCCGGCATGAGTATGCCTCCCGGGCAGAGGTGAAGATGAAGAGCGAGTACATCGTGCGCAGACAGACGCCCTTCACCAAGGTCACCTGTCAGGAGGTAGTGGACATATTTGCCGAGGCGGTGGCAAGAGCAGGGCCATCCGGCTACCTGAGAAAGACGGTGGGGGCGGAGGTCATGGGGATGACCGCCTGTCCCTGTGCCCAGGAGATCATGAAGGATCAGGCCAAGGGCGAGCTGCTCAAGGCCGGCCTCTCCGAAGATGCTGCCGCGGACCTTCTGACCCGGTTGCCCATGGCCACCCATAACCAGCGGGGAAAAGGGAGCATCTCGGTCGAGGTGCGTGACCGGCGTTGCGTCTCCATCGACAGGATCATCAAGATCATCGAGGAGTCCATGAGCTCCAAGGTATACGGCCTGCTCAAAAGGCCGGATGAGGCACTGGTGGTCAGCCGGGCGCACAGCAATCCCAGGTTCGTGGAGGACTGCGTCAGAACCATGGCCCAGAAGACGGTGGAGGCCTTCAGCGATCTGCCCGATGATGCGGCAGTGACTCTAAAGCAGATCAATGAGGAGAGCATCCACCAGCATAATGCCTTCGCTGAGAGGACGGCCACCATGGGAGAATTGCGCGCGGAGCTGGCCTGCCTGAAGGTTTAAATGCCTTCGAGTCAGTTTATAACAAATTGAAATCGTCTGTTGGCAGTTGATATTTATGGAGATTGACAAGATCGCCGGTCCCCTCCGCAAGGTGCTGCGGGAGAGGGAGATCATCGCCCGCTGCGAGTTGCTGCTTCGCACCTATGATATCGTCCGGGCGGCAGATTTGAGCGCGGAGGAGCGGGAAGAGCTGCAAAAGAGCGTGGGCAAGAAGATAGCTCCGGGAATCTTCGCCAGCATCATGAGCAAGGAGCCAGCATTCTTCGATCTTCCCAGGCTTGATACCTTCACCCAGATGGATGGGCGGATATTCCATTTCCTGCATACAAAAAGGTACAGCAAACAGGATTTTGCCGAGGCTAACCGCAAATTCCTCGAATCGACGCCCGAGCTGAGGAAGATCATGTGCCAGAGCCTGAAGGACATTCTGGCGGATTTCATGGGGGAGGCGGGATACAGCCTGACCTCAGAGGGACCGGGGGAGATGCTCTTTTGCGCCCCGGAGGGAAAAGTCAGGGCCTTTATATTAACGAGCGTGAGGTCGCTGGATATAGATAAGTGCCGGGGCGAGCAGGGAGAGGATGTTGTGGCCCTGGTGCCCAGCGGGGAGAACCTGGAGCCTTTTGTGCAGTTCTACCGGGAGAAAGGCCCGGCGGCAGAGGAGAGAGAGATTCAGATCTGGGTGACCAACATGGAGAAGGGCAGCATAGATCCTTTTGTGGGTTACACTACAGACCTGGACATCTATAATCAGTTTGAAAATCCCCGCCTGGCGGAGATGGTGAGGAGCAACTGGAGCCGGAAGTAGCAGTCAGGATCCAGAGTATTTTTATCCACGCTGGCAGCAGGTACCAGTGGCTCAGAGAATTATCCTGGCCGGACCCTTGCTGCCAGAGCGTCGCTGCTCTGCACCGGGGGAGCAGATTTCTCTTCGGGAACAATACCAGAACATACAAACTATTTTCGTCCAGATGGATGGGTTGCCGGTCCAATATCTCATCCGATCATACCTGCGAGAGAATCCCATGACCGAATATTATTATTATAAACTAAATGACTTCTAGATACTCGTTCCCAAAGCAAGTATTAAATAGATTGAACGCACTAAAATGAACAAGCAACAGATCTAAAGTTGATCGGGAGTGGGGTATATATGAAGGGAACGATAAAGTATTATGTGCATGCATTGGCGGTTTTCTTTATCATCAGCAACGCCGCCTTTGCCCTTGTAGGCGACTTGGACGATGCTGATATTTACATTCAGCCGGACCAGAGCCGGTCAGGTGCAGCCGTTGAGAAGGGGATTGAAAGCTCATCGAGCATAGAAGAGATCGGCTCAGTGGGATCCACTGTACCTTACCAGGGGATTTCATCGATCTCGAAGTCGAGTCTATATCGAGCGCCTTCGATTGAGGGGCCGGTGGAGGACCGGCTGACCGCCGAAGAGTTGGGGCTATCAATTCCTCAGGCGGAGAGCTATGTTCCTGATGATAGCCTGAACTTCGCATCATACGATGAACAGGATTCGGCAATGTCAGGCTTTCAGGCCGGCTCGGGGCTGAGCAGGACAACCAGCTTGAGCCCCACATCAAACAGTCTCAGCTCAACCGGACCCGCTGCAGTCTCTGGTGACTGGTACTTTCCGGGCCAGATCAGCTCAGCAAACCGGTTCTATGTTCAGACCGCTTCCGGTTTTGGCACTGTCGCCGGATGCAGCTACCGGGGATATCTGCCCCTCTGGGCGGACATCAGATCAAGAGGCAACTTCTTCGTCTACGAGTGGTATCCGGGCGAATCCAGTCCCCTGGTGAGATCCTGGGGCTGGTCAGAGGCTGGCTATAAAAAAGGCTGGTTTACGGGAGACGTCCCCGGCTGGCACACCATCTGCTACTATTGCGGCAGCTGGTCCAACTATATCTACATCTATGTCTATCCATCCATGCAGTCTTCTCTCCCGTCCACTTCATCATCAACCTATCTGGCCGGAGAAAGAGCATCGCTCCAGCCATCAATCCCATCCACCATCCCATCCACAATGTCGCCTTCGATGATATCTTCGTTGCCCGTTGCCGGGCAGTCATCCATGCAGCTCCCACTGCCTGCAGGTTCTCCCACGCCGCCTGACATCTATTCTGAGCAGCTTGCTCTTCCCAATTTCAATATGTATCCGCCAGCCGCCGGTCAGGTGGGGAAAGCGGGATATGTTGACCGATCCGCTT
>JAXDAR010000049.1:0-23205 GCA_034679645.1 Methanothrix sp.
ACCACTGCATCTAGTGCCATTGCCTCTCACCCTTTGGAAATGGCCAGCTCAGGGTGTCACTATTGCAGAGAAGGGCGTCCAGGCGAACATCAGGATCAGCGATACAGCGAGGCCGAAGATGATCAGAGTCTCGGGCAGAAGCATGAGGAAGAGACCCTTACCCAGGAATCCAGGCTCCTCAGCCACAACGCCCACCACAGAGGCTCCAATACCCTGTTCACCAACACCAGCACCGATGCCTGCTAATCCAGTAGCCAGGCCAGCGCCAACAGCCAACAATCCATACAGTATTCCCGCATCTGCTACAACTACCATTTTCCTCAATCCTCCTTTTTATGAATATTACAGTTAGTGCTCAAATTTACGATTTCAAAGATCGCTTTCATGCCTTCAAGAACCTCCGGACGTGTCCGAAGGGGCTGTACTCCACTCCACCGCCATGTGCGCTGTAGAATTTGGTGAACATCTCCACGTAATGCAACCTGAGAGGATGCATGAATGGGGAGAGGATTCCCAGCAGGATGTTGATGAAGTGCACTGCTACCAATCTCAGTATGCCTACGATGATCGCAGGTATAGAGAAATCGGCACTGTTCGTCGCTCCACCGCTCAACATGGGCATTATCACATAGAATGACAGCTGGTTGGCAGCGTATGCCAGACCTACCGAAGCCAGGCCAATGGCCAGAAGCCTAAGGTAGGATATCAGGTTGCTCACATAGGATGGCACGTGTGCCAGACCCATGGCTCCTTCCGGACCCATGACCATCATCACTATGGAAAGCACAATCACTATGGCACCGATGATAACCATGATCATCTGTCCCATGACCAATCCCAGCAACGCCACAGCGAAGAATATCTGGAAGAGCATCACAGGAAGCCGCTCGAAATAGGCATGTCTCTTCTCGCCATAGTTCAGCTCCGTCTTGATTCCCAGAATGGAGCCCACAGAACAATGGATAACGCCTATGAAAAGGCTAACGCCTATTAAAAGCAGAACAGCATTCGTTGCCAGTCTATATAACGGGAAGATCCCCAATGGGCCAAGCCTTCCCAGCGGGCCGAAAGTTCCTTCACCAAAGAACAGGCCTGCCTCTTGAAGGGCCAGCATCTCATGATGGGATAGCATTCCTACCACGTAGTTCCACAGGCCGAGGGGCCCGAAGATCTCACCATAGAATATGCCGAATATGACTGCCCATACTCCCGATATCATGACGATATTGATCAACTGCTGCCACCCTTCTGTCCTGAACTTCTTCTTGAGCAATGTCAGAACCAGCAGGATGATAATGCCATAGCCGACATCCCCCAGGATCATGCCGAACATGATCGGGAAGAAGATGAATATCAGCAGCGATGGATCGAACTCCTTGTACTCCGGGATGGCAAATAGCCTGGTGATAAGCTCATATGGCTTAACTAGGCTTGGATTGTCCATCTTGGTCGGGACATCCTCCCCACCCTTGACAAGGTCATCTGCCTCTTTGTCGGCGATCAACTGGACGTCCAGCTTCCCACCAGCAGCACTCTCCAGCTCGCTCTTCAGCCGGCTGAACTGGTCGCTCGGGACCCAGCCATCGATGACAAAGGCGTTGTCCGTCTCAGCGAATCGAAGAGGAGACTCGGATTTGGTGACCTGCATGGACAGGTATTCGTCCGTCGCCAGCATCAGATCTTCGTACTGCTTCTTCACATCGACAAGCTTCTTCTGGAGGGGCACTAGCTCGCCTTCCAGGGACTTTACGCTGCCATTCAATGAAGCAATAGCCGAATCGACGCTGCCTTCCAGCTTGGGAACGGACATCTCAGAGAAGCCGTGCTCGGAAAGGACCGCAGATACCTCGCTGGCCTTCTCTACAGGCACAAATACTGCCACATAAGTCGCATTCTTGGCGGTTCCGGTGTAAACATCATTTACCGGGGATACCCTTGCCACGTCTGCTTCCACAGGCGTAGCTGCTGTACCAACAAATGTCGCCAGAGAATCATAACCATGATAAGCTTCCAGGGGCAAAGGAATGATAGACAGAGGAGTTAAAGACCTGATCTGGTCCTGCTTGGACTTGATCTCTGCCTCAATTTCGGTGATACGCTCGTAGGTGGCGGTGACAGTAGCCCCCACGTTATTGAGGAGATTGTCCATCTCCGATAGAACCTGGGACTCGGGATAGGTCTTCTCAGGGGCCTTATTCTTTATGTCAAGGTACCTGGTGACCGATCTGAGCTTAATGAGGTTCTCAGAGTACTCCCTGGCTTTGCCTATGGGTTTTCCCAATTCAAACTCAGGCTGGTTACCATTGTAATTCACAATGTGCAATAAGCGCAACTCATGCAGCTTTTCTACTACTGGAGATATTACGTCCTTTGACCCGGCTACGACTACACGACTCATACTAACGGGCCTAAGCATGTAACGACCCCATAAACTCCTTTAGCAAATATTCAACTGCTTTGTCCAGCTTGGCGCCGGCGCTGCTACTCATTGAAGCGACGCTTTTATCACCGCTCTGAATGATCGAGCTCTTCTTCACCTTCACATCGCTCTCTGATTTTGCAACGCTCTTGTCATAGTAGTCCTGTGCATCAGTCTCGGCGGATTTGACGAGGTTCATTGCTTCGGTAGTGGCAGCGGCTATCTTTTTCTCTTTCTCCTCCAGAGCCTGCTGGACTGCAGCCCTGGCCTGGGCCTCTGCCGATTTGATTTTCGATAAGATTTCGTCTCTAGCCATCTGATCCCTCTACATATTCCCTCACTACACCACTCCTGTTTTTTAAACAGCGCTACATCACTTTTGGCTCGTGATAAACGCTCAGTTGCATCCTCATCTACCAATATAAACTCTTCGGTTTTGGTTTGAATAGAGGAGAGGAGATGGCCTCTTCGCTTAACATCCTCAAAATTTGAGGGCAACTTCCAGCTCTTTGTGGTCTTTTGTATATTCTTCAGGGGCAAAATGCTTCTCTCGGGCCTCTGTTGCCTGCACTATCGCCCGCGCATCCGCGGTGGTACCATCCGGATGGCCGCGGGCGTTGCCCGCCTGGATGATCAATCCTGCTCCCAGACATCGAGGTTTCCTTGAGCCCTGGCGGATGGACTCCACACCAGGCCTCAAGGCAGATCCGTTTGTTATCCCGCCCGCTCATCCCCCAGAGCGTCGCGGCACAGGTGGTTCTCACCCATTCTAAAGACTTCTTTGAAGGGCCAAAGAGGTTTCCTGCCACCACAGAAGAGATGAATAGGGACATCTTCCGGCTCGAAGAGCTCCTCGGTAAAGCCGATCTCGACCTCACTCCCTGGGCGGATGCCACCCGCGCTGCCGGGACTGTTCTGCCTCTGAACTTAAAATCTGCTCCCGACGGCATTGAGATTGATTGATCGATTCCGGAGAGGAACGGCTGCTGTCAGATATAAGAAATTCTTTATGTGGTTGAATGAGCGATGCCTGCGATTAATGATCACATTTCTATTCAGTGCGGGGGTAACACATTTATCCTCGAAAACTAACCTCCCGACTGCTAAAAAATATCGGGGAGAATCCATGGTTGACAGCATAAATGACCACACACGATTCATTGTAGATCTGAGGCGGCACATGTGGATGGACGGCATCGAGGTGGAGCTGCGACGGCTCATCTGGCAGATTGCCGTGGTGGGCAAGTACATTTCCGCAAAGATCCACGAATCCAACCGCAAGCTGGCAGGCTTTAAAAACGTCTATGGCGAGGATCAACTGGCACTGGACCGCATCTCCGATGACATACTGAAAAATATGTTGCGGAACTCCGGATTTGTCCGCGAGTATGCCTCTGAGGAGCAGAAGGATATCGTCACCATCGGCCGGGGACAGGAACAGTATATCGTCACTGCCGATCCCGTGGACGGCTCTTCCCTGGTGGACACCAATCTGGCCATCGGGACCATCATCGGTATCCACAAAAATTCCATATTCGATTGCGGCAAAAACTCGATGGTCGCCGCCCTTTACATCACCTACGGCCCGCTCATCACAATGATCTACTCCGCAGGAAAAGGGGTGCATGAATTTGTCCTGGATCGCGAAGGGGAGTATGTCCTATCTGAGGAGAACATCCGCCTCAATGAGAGAGGATCCATCTTTTCCCCCGGCGGTCTGCGCAGGGATTGGACGGAGGAGCACCGCAGATATATCGATAAGCTGGAGGCTGACGGCTACAAACTGCGTTATAGCGGAGGATTCGTCCCCGATATCAACCAGGTGGTCATCAAGCGGGGAGGGCTGTTCACCTATCCGGCACTCAAGAAATCGCCCCAGGGAAAGCTGCGGTTGCTATTTGAACTTCAGCCCATGGCCTTCATCATGGAGCAGGCAGGAGGCATGGCCACTGACGGGATTGAGGACATACTCTCCCTCAAAGTGACGTCGGTTAATCAGCGCTCGCCTATCTACATCGGATCGAAGACAGAAGTGGAAATGGCGAGGGAATTTCTATCGCAATAAGAGATTATAATATGAAGTATGGAAGGGAAAAGGGTGCAGCAATGATTTACGAGAATTATAATCAGCTGGAGAAGGGATGCGAATCCATACTGGCCTGCGAAGAGGGTGATGTTCGTGTCCTGGATGAGTCGAGATTCCGGGGAGAGTTGATCGATGATTTGATCCATACCGCGGTCTTCTGTCCCGACAATTCTATTCAAGAAGCAGCGGCATTTCTGATTCGCCGGGGAGCTGCCAGTCTGGGAATCGTTCCTGCATCGATCCAGGCCATCTACGAGGCTATGGGCAGGAGCGATATCAGCGGATTTACCGTTCCGGCGATCAACATCCGCGGACTTACCTATGATGTGGCGCAGGCGGTATTTCGGGCCGCTCTGAAGGGGAATGTGGGACCGGTCATCTTCGAGATCGCCCGTTCAGAGATTGGATATACCAGGCAAAGACCAAAAGAGTACGCCTGTGCCGTGCTGGCGGCTGCGGTAAAATCCGGCTGGAAGGGGCCGGTCTTCTTGCAGGGAGATCATTTTCAGATAAATGCCAAGAAGTTCGCTGCGGATGCAGAAAAGGAGACGCAGGCGGTCAGGGATCTGATCCGGGAAGCCATTCAGGCCGGCTTTTACAATATCGATATTGATACATCCACTCTGGTCGACCTCTCCCGGCCTAATATCAAAGATCAGCAGAGAACGAACTTCACTTTGGCGGCGGAGCTGACCGCCCTGATCCGGGATCTGGAGCCGGAAGGGATTACCGTCTCCGTGGGAGGCGAGATCGGCGAGGTGGGCGGAAAGAACAGCACTGTCGAGGAGCTGCAGGCTTTCATGGACGGATACGCCGAGGAGCTGAAAAAGCGGGGATCCGACCTGAAGGGGATCAGCAAGATCAGCGTGCAGACCGGGACCACCCACGGCGGGGTGCCCCTGGCGGACGGCAGCGTAGCGAAGGTGAAGATCGATTTTGAGGTACTGCAAAAGCTATCGGAGACCGCCCGCGCCCGGTATGGCCTGGCGGGCGCTGTTCAGCACGGGGCATCAACCCTGCCCGACGCGGCCTTTGACCGCTTTCCTGCGACGCAAACGGCCGAGATTCACCTGGCCACAGGCTTTCAGAACATCATCTATGACAGCAAGAGCTTCCCCGCTCAGTTGCGGTCGAAGATCTATGATCACCTGCGGGCGGAGCTGAAAGGGGAATGGAAGGAGAAGGATACCGAGGAGCAGTTCATCTACAAGACGCGCAAGAAGGGCTTCGGACCTTTCAAGCAGGAGCTGTGGCAGATGCCGGCGGATGTACGCGAGGAGATTTGCCAGGAGCTGGAAGGGAAATTCGCCTTCTTATTCGATAAGCTTGAGGTTAACGGTACCAGGAAGGTCCTGGACCAATTCGTGAAGCCTGTGGATGTGCCGCTGAAAAAACCGGCAACGCTGAAGTGCTAAAAGTGTCCTGGCCGTTTTAAGGGTAAACTGAGGCCACTGGGACCACTATTTTTCCCTCGTCTTTGTGCCTTTGTTCCTTTGTGGTGAAATCGTGATGCTTGGGCCTCACCACGAAGACATAAAGGCACAAAGAAAGAATTTTCTGCAGGAGTGTTTTCCCGCCATATGGTTTATGACCGCAAGAGCCATAACATATCACATCTATTTAAGATAATAATGATAAATTTGCCGCACGCCATGTAGCAGAGGGAGATTGAGATGGAAAAGACAACGATCAGCCTGATAAAAGCCGATGTAGGCGGCTATCCCGGCCACTGCTCGGTCCATCCCGCATTGATCAAGACCGCAGAGGAGAAGCTGGAAGAGGCCAGGAGGGCCGGCTGCCTGGTGGACTACAGGGTGATGGCCTGCGGCGACGACCTGGAGCTGCTCATGAGCCACAGGACGAGCTGCGACTGCGGCGATATTCACGGCCTGGCCTGGGAGACATTCGAAGCAGCCACTGAGGTTGCCAGGGGCCTCAAGCTCTATGGCTACGGCCAGGACCTTCTGGCGGACGCCTTCTCCGGCAACATCAAGGGAATGGGACCGGGGGTGGCGGAGATGGAGATCACTGAGCGCACGGCAGAGCCCATAGTCGCTTTTATGATGGACAAGACAGAGCCCGGGGCCTTCAACCTTCCCATCTTCAAGATGTTCGCCGACCCCTTCAACACCGCCGGCCTGGTCATAGACCCCTCCTTCCACCACGGCTTCACCTTTGAGATCTGGGATATCCTGGAGCACAAGAAGGTGCTCATGAACTGCCCGGAGGAGATGTACGATATGCTGGCCCTCATCGGAGCCAAGAGCCGCTATGTGATCAAGAGGGTCTTCACCAAGCCCGGCAGCAAGATCCCCTCGGATGAGCCGGTGGCAACGATCAGCACTGAGAAGCTCTATCAGACTGCAGGCAAGTATGTGGGCAAGGACGATCCTGTGGCCTTAGTGAGGTCGCAGTCCGGCCTGCCCGCTTTAGGCGAGGTGCTGGAGCCCTTCGCCCTGGGGCACCTGGTGAGCGGCTGGATGCGGGGCAGCCACAATGGTCCCATCATGCCCTGCTCCTTTGATACCGCCCACCCCACCAGGTTCGATGGACCGCCCCGGGTGATAGCGGCCGGATTCCAGCTGGCGAACGGGCACTTTGTGGGTCCGGTCGACCTGTTCAATGATGTGGCCTTCGATCGCGTCCGGCAGAGGTGTCTGGAGATCGCCGATTATATGAGGGCGCACGGCCCATTCGAGCCGCATCGCCTGCCAATGGAGGATATGGAGTACACCACCCTGCCTCATGTGATGAAGTGTCTGGAGGAGCGGTTCGTGGATACAGAGTAGCTGCCGGCAAAACTTCATTACATTTTGCTGATTAGATTTAAGTATTCGAAGCTCCCAGACAAGTCTATGAACCTTCCAGATAATGAAAGGAAGCAATTTCTCAAGCTTTTTGATTCATTATTAATTTATATAAATAATAAACATCAAATCATGGAAGACCTCCGTAACCCAAAGGATCTCTTTGATCGGGATCCGGAAGAGATAGAGAGGCTCAAGGAGAAGCTCTACTCTGATCCCGATCAGATCTATTCCTTTGTGCAGGAAAATCCGGCAGGATTTTCCGCGGAAGAGCTGAAAATCATAACCAATTGGCGACATTTCATCAAAGGAAGGTTCTACCTGGTTCGCTTCATGAAAAGCTATGCCGTGTTCCTGGATGAAAGCAATCCAGCTCGGGCATATGGAGTAAAGGGACTGGCTATGCAGTGGGATCTGGTCACCAACCTTCCAAGGATTGTCGAGGCCACACTTATTCCTTTTAAGGACAGGATCATCTTCGATGGCGCATTCAGCTGCTACAATCTGTTCTTCGGCCCGGAGATGAAGAGGAATATCCTCGACCGCTTCCGCCAGGCAAAAGCGAAGTATGGAATAATAACCTCCCTTCCCTTCACCCCGGAAGAATCAGCAAACTCCGATTCCGAGAAGCTGAGGGGATTTTTGAGCACCCAGGAGAGCAGAGATATTCACTGGCAAGAGATCGAGGAGATGATCAGCAATAAACCGGAGCTATTGGCCGTCTACAGTGAGGAGATGGGCAGGATCCATGCCAGAAGATATCGAAAAAGGCTCCGCGAGATCGGGATAAAAGAAGGCTGGTTTGCCACCATCGACGGGATCATAATTGCAGGCGGCACTTCTCCAAAAGAGGTGGAGGGGTCGGTGGATTCTCTGCTCCCGCCGGAGAAGAGAAAGCTGGCCCATATATTTCATTTAAAGCCCTGAGTTCGGGGTGAAAAGGTTCTCTTATGACCACGAGCCTATCTGATATCAATAGTGCGGGAGGTCTTTCAGAGGCCGCGGCGGCAGAGCTTCTGGCGAAGGTGGGCTACAATGAGTTGCCCTCAGCAAAACCCCGCAGCATCATTGCCATAGCTATTGAGGTTGTCAGGGAACCAATGTTTCTGCTCCTGGTAGCAGGTGGCCTGATCTATCTGATTCTCGGAGATCTCCAGGAGGCACTGATGCTCATGGGCTTTGTCATAGTGGTGATGGCGATTACTTTCACCCAGGAGCGCAAGACAGAGAGAGCTTTGGAGGCCTTAAGAGATCTATCCAGTCCCAGGGCACAGGTGATCAGGGATGGCATGCAAAAGCGGATAGCGGGAAGGGAGGTGGTCCCGGGAGATCTGATCATCCTGGAAGAGGGCGACCGCGTGCCTGCAGATGCCGTCCTTCTGAGCTGCACCAACCTTTCCGCAGATGAATCCCTCCTCACCGGCGAGTCGGCATCCGTGCGAAAGATCTGCTCTGAGAACGGAGATGAATTGCCGCCATTGGCAAGGCCGGGAGGAGACGATCTGCCTTTTGTCTATTCCGGAAGCCTGGTGGTGCAGGGCAAGGGTATAGCAAGAGCCGTGTCCACGGGGATTAACACTGAAATCGGCAAGATCGGCAGAGCCCTGGATAAGGTCGAGCCTGAGAGGACGGCGCTGCAGGAACAGACCAACCTGTTGGTGCGAAACCTGGCCCTGCTCGGCCTGGGCCTATGCTTGATGGTGGTGATCGGCTACGGCCTGAACCGGGGTGACTGGCTGCAGGCGATCCTGGCCGGAATAACCACCGCCATGGCGGTCCTGCCTGAGGAGTTCCCTGTGGTCCTGACGGTGTTTCTTGCTCTGGGAGCATGGAGGATCTCGCGGAGCAATGTATTGACCAGGCGGGTTCCGGCAGTCGAAACCCTGGGCTCGGCTACAGTGCTCTGCGTGGACAAGACCGGCACCCTGACCATGAACCAGATGAAGGTCAAGAGGGTCTATTCCCGAGGCGATTTCTTTAGCCTGGATGATGATACTGACCATCTGCCGGATTCGATTCATGAGGTGATTGAGTACGCAATTCTCGCCAGCCAGATAGATCCCTTCGATCCGATGGAGAAGGCCTTTAAAAATATGGGAGAGGACTACCTGGCCAGGACGGAGCATATGCACAGGGACCGGGAGCTGGTAAGAGAGTATCCCCTCTCCAAGAAGCTCCTGGCGATGTCTCGTGTCTGGCGGTCTTCGGGAAGGATTTCTGGAGAGGCTGCGGGAATGGTCTCCGGAAAGGAGTATGTTATCGCCGCCAAAGGCGCGCCCGAGGCAATAATAGAGCTGTGCCACCTGAATCCCGATGAGCAGGATGAGATCTTTCGGGCCGTTCAGAGCATGGCTGGCGAGGGGATGCGCGTCCTGGGGGTGGCTTCATCCTCCTTCCAAGAAGAGGATTTGCCGGATGGGCAGCATGATTTTCCTTTTCGGTTTCTGGGGCTGATCGGTCTGGAGGATCCGGTCCGGCCTGGTGTGCCGGAGGCCATCCGAGAGTGCTATTCTGCAGGGATCAGGGTGGTCATGATAACCGGAGACTATCCTGCCACTGCCCAGGCCATAGCCAGACAAATTGGCCTGCCTGCAGATAAGGTCATCACCGGACCAGAACTGGAAAGACTGAGTGACCTGGAGCTTGGGGAGAGGATAAGAGATGTTTGCCTCTTCTCTCGCGTTGTTCCGGAGCAGAAGCTGAGGCTCGTCCAGGTCCTGAAGGCCAGTGGAGAGGTGGTGGCCATGACCGGGGATGGGGTTAACGATGCCCCAGCTCTAAAGGCGGCGGATATTGGCATTGCCATGGGTGGGAGAGGCACGGACGTGGCACGTGAGGCAGCGTCTCTGGTCCTCCTGGATGATGATTTCTCCTCTATTGTCAAGGCTGTGAAGCTTGGCCGGAGGATATTCGACAATATTAAAAAGGCCATGGCCTACATCCTGGCTATCCATGTGCCCATCGCTGGAATCTCTTTGATACCGGTCCTATTCAACTGGCCGCTGATATTCTTCCCGGTTCATGTGGTCTTTCTGGAGTTGATAATCGATCCCGCCTGCTCGGTAGCATTTGAAGCCGAGCCGGAGGAAGAGGATGTGATGGCCCGTCCACCCAGGGATCCGGGGATGCCGTTGTTCAGCCGCCACGCCATGGGGCTCAGCCTGCTTCAAGGCCTGAGCGTTATGGTAATTGTGATGGCCGTTTATGCCGTCTCCCTTTATCGCGGCCAATTGGAGGAGGAAGCACGGGCATTGACCTATACCACCCTGATTGCCGCCAATTTAGGGCTGATTTTAGCAAATAGATCCTGGTCCAGGACGATCCTCCAGACCCTGGAGACACCCAATGCTGCTCTCTGGTGGGTGGTGGGAGGGGCCTTGGTTTTCCTGGCAATGGCTCTGTATGTCCCCTTCCTGCGAGAGCTGTTCAGTTTCGCATATTTGCATTTCATTGACATCGCCATCTGTTTTATGGCCGGGATGACGAGCATCCTGTGGTTTGAAGTGCTGAAGCTAATCAATGGCAGGAATCGAGATCGATCCAGATAATGATATTAGAAGAGAGTGCTGAGAAGAAAGGCAACATAATTCAGCAGGACTATCGATCCATAACGAGCACATCCCGCATCTCTATTCTGCCTCATCCTATTCAACCTCTTCCTCATCAGGAGGGGCCTCGACCTTCCTTTTCCTCCTGGCAGTACTCCTCGCGCTCCTGCTTCCGCTCTCCACACCGGCCTCAGCTTCCTTCATCTTCTTCCCTTTTGCCTTCCCCTCAGTCTTCTCCTCCGGAGAGGCCCTTTTCCGATCCCGTATCATCCCCTTGCGAGCCATCCTCTCCTTGATCATCAGCCTCACCTCATCGCTGCCCACGCTGAAGACCTCGGCGATCAACTCCTTCGCCACCTCCAGCTCCCTGCCGATGAGGGGATCGGATGTACTCGACCTTCCCGCCAGGCGGCAGAGATGATCTAGGGGCTTTTCCAAGAGCTCTGAGGAGTATTTATCCTGCTCCTCTTTGTAGATCCTGAGCATGCCGTAGATGTAAGGGTATAGAGGTGTGACCGGATTGAGGCGGTAGAAGGTGTTGGTCTTCCTCTTAGCCTCATCGCGGGGAGAGGGGAGAATTCTCCGCTCCATGACCACCAACTCCAGCCTTTCCAGCTTGTCCAGCTTATTGATGAGAGTGGTCTGATTCCAGAATGGTCCCCCCCCGGTGGGCCCCAGCTCCCGCCAGATCTGGTTGAGCTGCACAAAACCGCCCTTCCTCTTCAGGTAAACCAGGAGCATCGCCAGGGGCATCTGATCGCGCTGCAAAGAGATATAGCGGCCGAACTCATCCAACATATTTGCACCTGGTACGTATAACTCTAAATCCTTTTCGGTTTTTTTGCAGAAGATTTTTATTCTAATGCGTCCTCAGATTTCCGGGGTAGATGATGCAGGCAATAATTCTCGCTGCGGGCGAAGGAAGCAGGATGCGCCCTCTGACCTCCAGAGTGCCAAAGGTCATGCTCCCTCTAGCCGGGAGGCCACTTCTGGAGCATATCATTCTCCGCGCCAAAGAGGCAGGGATTGATAGGTTCGTCCTGGTGGTAGGATATGGAGCCGATTCGGTGCGGGACCATTTCCAGGACGGCCAGAGCCTGGGGGTGAAGATAGAATATGCCATTCAGGCGGAGCAGTTGGGAACCGCCCATGCCCTGATGGCGGCGGAGAGCCTGGCAGAAGATCGGTTCATGGTACTGAACGGTGACGTCCTTGCTGATGTTGGCGCACTCAAGGAACTGACGAAAAAGGAGATGGCAGTCTCGGCGATCAGAGTGGATGACCCACGCCGCTATGGCGTCTTTACAGAGGAGAACGACATCTTCCGCTCAGTGGTGGAGAAAAGCGACCATCCCCCCTCAAACCTGGCCAACGCCGGGATCTATCTGTTCAGGAAATGGATCTTCGACGAGCTGAAGGCCATACCCAGATCCTCTCGCGGGGAGTACGAACTGACGGACGGCCTGAACCGGGCGGCAAAAAGAGAGGCCATCGGGATCGTGGAGCTGAAAAGCTGGCTGGAGATCGGCCGGCCCTGGGATATCCTGGAGGCCAATTCCGCCCTTCTCCCCCTGGTCGAGCCCCGAATCCTGGGAGAGGTGGAGAAAGGAGCGACACTGAAAGGAAAGGTCTCCATCGGAGAGGGAACAACGGTCCGCTCAGGATCCTACATCGAGGGGCCGGTCCTGATCGGCCGGGAGGCGAACATAGGGCCCAACTGCTACATCCGGCCCACCTGCTGCATAGGAGACCGCGTCCGAATAGGCAATGCGGTGGAGATCAAAAACAGCGCCATTATGAACGACACCAAGATCGGCCACCTCTCTTATGTGGGAGACAGCGTCATCGGCGAGAGCTGCAACTTCGGCGCAGGGACCATATGCTCCAATCTGCGCCACGATAAGGGGAACATAAAGTCCTACCTCAAAGGGGAGAAGACGGACAGCGGCAGGCGTAAACTGGGTGTGATCATGGGCCCCGAGGTCATGACCGGGATCAATACCTCCATCTATCCGGGAACGGTGATCGAGTCCGGTTACTGGGGAAGGCCGGCGGAGGTCATCCGGGGCTACTGCCATTCGGAAAGAAGGGATAAATGAATCTGAGTGACAAGCCTTTTCAAGGGTGAAGATGAGCACAGATATAGCGATCATAGCGATCAGAACATTTCAAGGAGATCCTGATGAGAGATTTTATTTCCATAGCCAAGCCCACAGTGGGGGAAGAGGAGATCGAGGCAGTGGGAGAGGTGCTGAGGAGCGGCATGCTCACTCAGGGGGAGAAGGTCAAGAATTTTGAAGAGGAATTCAGCGATTACCTGGGAGTGGGCCATTCCATTGCCGTCAGCAACGGCACTGTCGCCCTGGACCTGGCTTTAAAAGGCCTGGGCATCGGACCGGGAGACGAGGTCATCTCCCCAGCATTCACCTTCATTGCCACCGCCAATGCCGTCCTCTACCAGGGCTCGGTTCCCGTCTTCGCTGATGTGGATCCAAATACATTCAATATCGATCCGGACGACCTTTCCGAGAAGATCACATCCCGCACCCGGGCGGTGATCGGAGTTCACCTCTACGGCCAGCCCTTCGACCTTAAGGCAGTGGGGCAGATATGCGAGGATCACAATATCGCCCTGGTGGAAGACTGCGCCCAGGCCCATGGAGCGATGTTTAAAGGGAAGATGGCGGGCTCATTTGGGACCGGCTGTTTCTCCTTTTATCCCACCAAGAACATGACCACCGGCGAGGGAGGCATGATCACCACCAATAGTGACGCCCTGGCCGACCGCCTGCGGCTGATCAGAAACCACGGCGACACCGGAAAGTACAACCACATATCGCTGGGCTACAACTACCGGATGACCAACATCCAGGGAGCCATAGGCTCGGGCCAGCTCAGGAGGCTGGAGGGATTCATCGCCAGAAGGATCGAAAATGCCGAGGCTCTGAACAAGGCGATCAAGATCGATGGACTGACGGTGCCCTTCAGGATGGCGGATGTGCGCCATGTATACAACCAGTACGTCCTCAGAGTGGAGGATGACTTCCCAGTCTCCAGGGATAGGCTGATGGAATACCTCCAGGCCAATGGTATCGCCAGCGCAGTCCATTATCCCAAAGCAGTCTACGAGCAGCCCCTCTACCGGGATATGGGATTTGCCAAGGATAGCTGCCAGGTATCAGAAGACGTCTCCCGCCGGGTGATGAGCCTGCCGGTCCATCCTGGATTGAGCGCCTCTGACATTGAATATATTGCAGATACCATAAACAGTTTCGAGGACTGAACATGGACGTTGGTGTTTTGGGCGTCGGAGCCATGGGAAAAAACCATGTGCGAGTCTACTCGGAGCTGAAAGGAGTGGACACAGTCTATGTCTACGATCCAGTACCGGAAAATGCTCAGCGCACCGGTGAGTTCGCCACCATCTGCTCAAGCCCCGAGGAGCTTTTAGCACGGGCAGAGGCGGTGAGCATCTGCGTTCCCACCCGCTATCACTTCGACATAGCCAGCAGGGCCATAAAAGCAAAAGTTAACTGCCTGATCGAAAAGCCGATCACGATGACGGTCCAGGAGGGAGAGCGTCTCCTGGAAGAGATAGAGAAGAGCGATCTTGTGGTAGGAGTGGGCCATATCGAGAGATTCAACCCCATTGTGGAGGAGATCAAAAAGATCGCCCAGCGACCGGACTACGTCTCCATCAAGAGGCATAACCCCACCTCCAACCGCATAACCGACGCCTCGGTGGTGGAAGACCTCATGATCCATGATATCGATATAGTCTTCAATGTCCTCTTCAAAGGGGAGGAGGACTACCAGATCTTCAGCGCCGGCAGCGGCAATGTCTGCGAAGCGATGGCGGTCTTCTCCGATTCAGTGGTCTCCATCTCCGCCAGCCGCCTCTCCTCCAAGAAGTTTCGCACCTTCTATGTGGAAGCGGAGGAGTTCACCACTGAAGGCGATTTCATGACCCAGGAGGTATACGTCTACCGGAAACCGGGAAAATACCGGGTGGAGGACGAGAGGTACCTGCAGGAGAACATCATCGAGAAGGTGCTGGTAAATAAGGTCGAGCCCCTCAAGGTGGAGTTGAAGACCTTCCTGGACTGCGTAAAGCAGAATAAGAGCTTCCCGGTCACTCCTAAAGAAGCCCTGAAGAACCTGGAGATATGCGAGAGGATCAAATCGGGATTGAAAGCAAAGAAGGGATCGTAGGATGGCATCTTCTTCTGCCTATTATGCTCATCCCACGGCGATAGTGGAGAGCGAATCCATCGGCGAGGGGACGAAGATCTGGCACTTTGCTCATGTACGCCAGGGCTCTTGTATCGGTCGGAACTGCAACATCGGCAAGAGCGTCTACATAGATACCGGAGCAGTGGTGGGAGACAATGTGAAGATCCAGAACTTCGTCTCCGTCTACCAGGGAGTGAAGATCGAGGACGATGTCTTCGTGGGCCCATCGGCCACATTCACCAACGACCTTTATCCCCGCGCCTTCATCTGGGACGAGGAGCACGTCTCGCCCACCAGGATCTGCCGGGGAACGAGCATCGGGGCCAATGCCACCATTGTTTGCGGCATAACCGTGGGCGAGTTTGCTATGATCGGAGCGGGAAGCGTGGTGGCAGATGACGTGCCACCCTACGCCCTGATCCTGGGCAATCCGGGCCGGCAGAGGGGTTGGGTCTGCCGCTGCGGCCACCGTCTGAATACAGTCTTGCATGACGACAGCAGCAAAACTCTGTATGGATGCTCATCCTGCGGAAGGGATGTCCAGATAGGAAAAAGAAGGCAATAAAGAAAACGTAAAGAAGACACAAAGAAGGTATGAAAGATATAGACGGGGAAGAAGGCAAAAAGGAGAGGAACGATGGAAATATCCGATAAGAGAGCTGAGATAGCGATTATAGGTCTGGGCAATGCCGGCCTGCCCCTGGCAGCGATAATCGCCGATAAAGGCATCGCTGTCCTGGGAGTGGACATCAATGAGGAGCGCTGCCGGCGGATCAACCAGGGGACCAATCCCATTCCCGAAGAAGCCGGTCTGGATGAGCTGATAGCTTTGCACGGGGGGAAGAATCTGATTGCCACCGCCCATTTTGAGGATGCTAAAGAGTGCAAGAGCTTCATTGTGATTGTGCCCCTGTTCGTGGACCAGAGCAATAATCCCGACTTCTCAATTATGGAGAAAGCTCTCTGTTCCTTAGGCCGGATACTGAAGAAAGGGGACCTGGTGGTCCTGGAGACCACCTTCCCTCCCGGGACGACATCGGGCAGGGTCCGAAAGCTGCTGTGCGAGAGCAGCGATCTAGAGGAGGGCGATTTCTTCCTGGCCTACTCCCCGGAGAGGATCATGACCGGATACAGCATCTCCCGGCTGAGGGAGTTTCCCAAGGTGATCGGAGGCACGGACGAGCAGAGTGGCCTGGTGGCATACCAGCTCTACCGGCAGTTCATCTCCAACCTACATCTGGTCTCATCGGCCAGTGTAGCAGAGATGATCAAGGTGATGGAGGGCTGCTACCGGGATGTGAACATCGCCCTGGCCAATGAGCTCTACAAGATCTGTCAGGATCTGGGGATCGACTTTTTCGAGGCGAGGGAGATGGCATGCCATCAGTTCTGTCATATCCACCTGCCATCCACCGGAGTGGGAGGACATTGCATTCCCGTCTACCCCTGGTTTTTGATCAAAGAGATGGAAAAAAGAGAGTCTTTCGATAAATGCCGCCTTCTGCATACCTCCCGCATCATCAATGATGATATGATCCAGTATTGGGCAGAGAGGGTATTGCTGCAGTGCCTGAAGATCAACAAACCGTTATCGGATATCAGGATCTGCATCAGGGGCATAACCTTCCGGGAAGGAGTGCGGGAGTTCTATCACAGCAGAAACCTGGCACTGGTAAGGCTCCTTCAGGATAAAGGGCTGGAGGTCTATGTGGCCGATCCACTGCTTGATGAAGGGGAGGTGGCGGCAAGAGGCTTTAAGAGCATCAATCCGGAAGACGCCGACCTGATCTTCGATCCCTTTCGCTTGAGCTTCGAATTTAAGGACTGATCAGATGAAGATAGCAACCATAGTCGGTGCCCGGCCCAACTTCATCAAGCTGGCTCCGGTATCAAAGGAGATAAGGAAGCGAGATATCGAGGAGGTCATAGTCCATACCGGCCAGCACTACAACTATGAGATGGACCGGATATTCTTCGATCAGATGGGCATAGCCGCGCCTGACTATCATCTGGGCATCGGCTCGGGCAGCCACGGTTTTCAGACCGGTGAGATGCTCAAAAAGACAGAAGAGATCTTAGAGAAGGAGGAGCCGGATGCAGTCATAGTCTTCGGAGACACCAACTCCACCCTGGCCGGTGCGCTGGCGGCGGTAAAACTGCATATCAGGTGCGCTCATGTGGAGGCTGGACTCAGGTCGTTTGATAGGAATATGCCCGAAGAGGTCAACCGGGTGCTGGTGGACCATTGTTCCGATCTTCTCCTCTGTCCGACCAGGACGGCGGTCGATAACCTGAACAGAGAAGGGATTGTAGAGAACGTCCATTTAACCGGAGATGTGATGGTGGACGCGCAGAAGGATTGCGAGAGGATTGCCCAGAGCGAATCTCATATCCTGGAGACCCTGGGCCTCAAGCCCGGGGGATACTACCTGGCAACTGTTCACCGGGCGTCGAACACCGACGATCCAGAGAATCTCAGGGCGATCGCCCTGGCCCTCCAGGACCTGGATGATGTGGTCTTTCCCTGCCACCCTCGGGCGGAGAAGTACCTGAAGGAGTTCGGCCTGTGGGATGAACTCAATAAAAAGATCAGAGTGATCAAGCCGGTAGGTTATCTGGATATGCTTCTGCTGGAGAAGAACGCCAAAAAGATCATCACCGACTCGGGCGGAGTGCAAAAGGAGGCGTATCTATTGGGCATTCCCTGCATAACCCTGAGGGACACAACCGAATGGATAGAGACGGTAAAGGACGGCTGGAATCTCCTCGTCCCTCCGGGAGAGGATATCGCTTCTGCAATCAGGGATTTCCAGCCAACGCACGAGCGCCAGAATGTCTTTGGAAACGGTATGGCGAGCGCCATGATCATTGATCTGGTGGAGAGGCTGGCCCGGTCAGGTGGATCTTGAAGATACTTCTTTTAGCCAACCAGCCGGAGAGGACCACCAGGCTGAGGATGTTCATGGGCACCCTCCAGTCTCAGGGGCATGAGGTGATCGTCCCCAGCTTCGGCACCAGAAACTGGATCAGCATCGCCAGGCAGGCGAAGAGGATAGCCCTGGAGCAAGAGCCGGATGTGGTCCACATCTTCAACGTCCCGGATGTGATCTATCACGGTTTTTCCGCGCTGCGGGGAAAGGGCTACAAGAAGCTGATATATGACTACCGCTCCCCCTGGGGGGTGGAGTTCGCTCAGACCTTTATGGCTCCAGGCAAAATATTTGCCGAGCACTTCGAGAGGGAGCTGGCAGGAGCGGCGGACGTAATCACCACCGTGAACGAGCCATTACAGGAGAAGGTGAAGGAGTATGCTCCCCAAAAGGAGGTCTACATAGTGCCCAACTATCCGCAGCGCTCTTTCTGCCAGAAAGGCGGCAAGATCGATACCGCAGGATATGGGAGCCAGCCGGGGAATGGCCCGATAATATTCATCGGCAGGGTCTGCACCCAGGAGGGAATTGGAAAGCTGCTGCAGGTAGCGCGGGCCATTCCGGATAGGGAGTTTTGGATTGTGGGCGGCGGTCCTTTTGCCCGCTATTATCTATGGAGAAAACCGGCAAACGTCAGGAACCTGGGCTGGCAGCCTCATGAGAAGGTGGCGGAACTGCTGGAAAAAGCCAGCTTATGCCTGATTCCCCGTGAGGAGAACGCTCTTTCCCCCTACTCCACCGACAAGAGTGTCTGGAAGCTCAATGAGTATCTGGCTTTGGGCAAGGTGGTGGTGGCTTCAGGAGTGACCATGATCGAGAAGAGAAAGAACCTGGTGATCGTGCCCTCCCGCGATTTGGTGAAGGCAGTAAAAGAAAACCTGGCAAGAGAGCCTGAGCCGATGGGCCCGGAGGATTATCGGTTCTGGGATATGAACGATCGGATCATCCAAGAGATATACGGGAGCCTGTGAGTGGCCACAGGCTCAAGTACTCCTTTTGGTTGATTATTTCAGTTCTTTGCCGGTTATTTGATGCTCTGAAAGTGTTCACTCCACGGTCACGCATTTGGCCAGGTTTCTGGGCTTGTCGATGGGCAGACCCAGCTTATTGGCGGTATAATAAGCCATGAGCTGCACGGCCACAGTGCACAGAACTGCAGAGTATATGGGTCTGGTCTCAGGAAGCTCTATCACCTTGCTTGCCACCTTGGCGATATCAGGGTCTCCTTCTGTGGCCAGGGCGATGACCTCAGCACCTCGGGCTCTGACCTCCTTGATATTGGACTGGATCTTCTTGCCGCAGGTGGCCAGGGCCACCACCGGTGTATTCTCGGTGATTAAGGCCAGGGGGCCGTGCTTGAGCTCTCCGCCGGCATACCCCTCCGAAGGGATGTAAGCGATCTCCTTCATCTTCAGCGCCCCCTCCAGGGATATGGGATAAAGGTAGTCCCGCCCTATGAAAAAGTAGCAGCTTGCAGCTGAAAACTTCTCTGCGACCTTCCTGATCTCCTCCCTTTTCTCCAGTACCCTCTGCACCAGTCCCGGAAGCTTGGTAAGCTCGATCAACATCTTTCTCGCCTGGTCCGGTGTCAGATGGCCCCGCGCTCTGCCCAGACGGATGGCCAGGAGGATGATGGCCACCAGTTGAGAGGTGAAGGTCTTAGTGGCGGCAACTCCGATCTCCGGGCCGCAGCGGGTGAATACTGTCCCATCCACCAGCTCGGTCACCGTCGAGCCCACGACATTGGTTATGGCCAGGCTTCGACCGCCGCAGGTCTTGGCTTTCTTCAAGGCCAGCAAGGTGTCAGCGGTCTCCCCGGATTGGGTGATTCCTATGAGCAGCGTTCTGGGTCGGAGCTGAAGATTGATGAACTCCGAGGCCACCTCCACGTCCACCGGCAGGCCGGCAGCGCGGACAAAGAGGTTTCTGGCCAGCAGTCCGGCATGATAGGATGTGCCGCAGGCGATGATGGTCACCCTCTCTAGCGACCTTATCTCCTCCTCGCTTATGCCCAGGGAGAGCCTCACATCTCCATCTATCTCCGAGATCCTGCCGGCGATGGTCTCCCGGATCGCTCGCGGCTGCTCATGAATCTCCTTGAGCATAAAATGAGTGTATCCGCCCTTTTCAGCCGCATCTGCATCCCAGGTGATGCGCTCTGTCTCCGTCTGCTGGATTGTGCCGGAGCGATCTATGATCTCAATCCGGTCAGAATAGATGCGGGCGATATCGCCATCCTTCAATCGTATTATGTCCCTGGTATAAGGAAGGAGGGCGGGTATATCGGATGCCACAAAGACGGAAGAGCTGCCTTTGCCTATTACCAGAGGGCTCTCCTTTCGGGCGCAGACGATGTAAGGCGAGCTGGCAGCCATCACCGCTATGGCATAGGAGCCCTCAACCTTCTCCAGAGCCTTGAGGGTAGCGGCAACAAGGTCCCCTTTGTAGTAGAAGTGGATGAGATGGGCCAAGACCTCGCTGTCCGTCTCGGACTGAAACTCATATCCCATCTCGGTGAGCAGCTCTCGCAGGTCCAGGTAATTCTCAATGATACCGTTATGCACTATTGCGATCTCCCCAGAGGTGTGGGGATGGGCGTTTATGTCGCTGGGCCGGCCATGAGTCGCCCAGCGGGTATGGCCTATTCCCATTCCCTCTCCTGGACTTCCCAGGCTCTTGTAGGTCTTCTCCAGGTCCGCGATCCGCCCGGACGACTTCAGCACCTCGACTGATCCCCGTGATAGGACGGCCACTCCCGCAGAGTCATAGCCCCGGTACTCCAGCCTCTTCAAGGTGTCAAAGAGAATCGGCCCCGCCTTATCGTCTCCAATATAAGCCACTATTCCGCACATCAGCAGATCACCCTGCTATCTCTCTTTATCGTCCCCCGAATGGCCGCCCCCGATCCTATGCTGGCTTTGGTGCCCACCACCGTACCCGGGCTTGCCAGGACCCTGGCCCCGGCGGAAACATCATCGGCAAAGATCGCCCCGAACTCCGCTCTCTGGAAGAGCCCTTCTATCTCCACCACGCAGTCGCCTGTCTCCACCACCACCTGATCCCCAAGTATGCAGCTTGCCCCGATTACCGAGTCGGAGATTATGCTGCCCGTGCCGATCCTGGCGTCATTCATCAGTATGCTGTTTCTCACCTCGGAGAGGGGACCGATTCTGGCCGAATCACCCACCGAGGTGGAGGGAAGGATGACGGCATTGGGACCGATATCACAGTCCTCTCCGATGGAGACCGGACCCACCAGATAGGAACCGGAACGAATTATGCTCCCCTCACCCACGTGAACTGGACCCTTGATCATCGCCCCTTCCTCCACATCACCCAGGACCTTTACCTCATCCATTCCCAAAGCCAGACTGTTGGCATTGAGCAGATCCCAGGCGAATATGGCGTCTGCCCAGATCCCTTTGGTTATCAAGGGGATGACCTCCGCCCCTTCCATGATCATCTGCATGATCGTCTCGGGAAGCTCATAAGAACCTCTTTCTGAAATAGGGGCCCTCTTGAGGGCGTCAAATACCGCTGGACTGAATTTATATGCACCTGTGTTCAGAATTCCCGAGCAAGGCCGTCCAGGCTTCTCGATTATCTCCTTTACCACCCCGTTGTCAACAATCAGAACTCCATAGTCGCCGGTGTGGCGTCGAAGGGCGGCCAGTATCACGTTCTCTCCTTTGGCCGAGATCAAATCGTTCACTGCTCTCTTATCGATCAGATTGTCCCCATTGACCACCAGGAATTCCTCGGTCATATAAGGTTCGGCCTTTCGCAGGGCATGAGCAGTTCCCAATAGATCATTCTGCTCGATGTAGGTGATCGTTACGCCGAAGTCTATTCCATCCTCAAAGTAGTCCATCACCCTCTCTTTTTCATAGCCTATAACCACGTAGATATCCGTAATACCGTTCGCGGCCAGCGCGCGAATCACATATTCCATAAAAGGCCGGTTGCCCACGGGAAGCATGACCTTGGATCGGGTCTGGGTAAGCGGTCTGCATCTGCGGCCTTCGCCTGCCGCCAATATCACTCCCTTCAAATCTATCACAGCCAGAATTTTCAAATCCATACTTAGGTAATTAATTGCTTTAGATCTTTTCGGTCAAAAGTACTTAAAAAATAGGAATAGATCATCTGGAGAGATTGTGGAAAAGCCCAGGCTTTTATAGGAGCCCGGATAAAACCGTTCGGCAAGATGTATATGCCGCCTGGAAGGATTGTTGTCCTGCAGACGAAGTCAAACCGGCATGATGAAGGCAAAAAATGAAGATACTGGTAATACCCACTACAGACTGGATCAGGCATCCTGTCCCCAACCGACTGAACTTCATCTTCGACATACTGGCGGAAAAGCATGAGGTTTATGTGCTGCACTTCGGCCTGAAGCGGTTTCGCAATATGAGCGAGCGAGAAACGAAGTGCCGGCTATTAAAGGCGAGCTGGATTGAGGTCACCGATCCATCCCTCTACTACATCCTGAATTTTCCCTATCACATCTGGAAGATCAACAGGATCGTGAAGGAGAAGAAGATAGATATCATTCTATCCACCAACGTCCTGCCCTCCTTTGCCGCCAACTTCTCCCGCAGGCCAATAGTATTCGACTATCTCGACCACCTGGAAGAATCAGCATCGATTTACTATCCCGGCTCAGCTTTGGGAGAGATCGTAAAATACGTGGTCAGCCGTATCACCAGATTCAATCTCCGAAGTGCCCGCTCCGTCATAACTGTAACCAATGAGCTCAAGGAGTATCTGCTTGGCGTGGGGGTGAAAGATGTTGCCGTGGTCCCCAACGGCGTGGACAGCCGTGCCCTGCAACCGCTGCCTATTTCTGAAGCCAAAAGCGCTCTGGGGCTCGAGGGCACCGTCCTGGGCTATGTCGGCTCTTTAGAGCACTGGGTGGACCTGGAGACGGTGATCGCCGCGCTCCCCCGGCTGGATGCCACCCTTCTGGTGGTGGGGCCGGGGCTCTTTACCGATTATGGGGAAGGGATAAAGAAGATGGCAGAGGATCTGGGAGTAGCGGACAGAGTGGTCTATACCGGAGCGGTGCCGTATCACGAGCTTTCCAGGTACATCAGCGCCATGGACATCGGCCTGAATCCCCTGAAGATGATGAAGAAAAACGAGTACGCTGCAGGAGGAAAGGTCTTCAACTACCTGGCCT